>PSLF01000009.1:86870-88291 GCA_040289475.1 Acidimicrobiia bacterium
TGGGCATTTTCCCAGCTTTTTACCAGAGGTTCGCAGTTCAACCAAACGAGTTTGTACGAGAACAGGAATATATTGCTAGAAACATCGAGTTTACGCGGTACGCATATGGCCTGTCGGGCATTGAGCTCGCACAATATGAACCCAGTAGAGACCTTAATTTTACAAAGGTATCTCAGACGAGGGCTGATAGCTCTGTGAGACTATGGGATCCCACTGTGGGGCAAGATATTTATAACCAACTTCAGTCTTTCAGAGGTTATTACCTTTTCACGGATGTTGATATAGACCGATACCAGTTAAGCGGAGAAAAAAGGGCAGTTCTTATTTCGACCCGCGAAATAGATGTTGACCGTTTACCCTCACAAACATGGATTAACCGACATCTTCAGTTCACTCATGGATACGGAGTTGTTATATCAGCAGCAGATACGGCAGCCCCTGATGGTCGCCCTCTCTTTCTGTCCGAGGATATGCCAGTAAAGCTTACGAAAGAGTTAGCAACAGACGACTCGGAGGTAACTCTTACGGTTCCGCAGATTTACTATGGCGACAAGCCACCAGGTTATTCTTATGCGATAGTAAAGACTACCCAGCGAGAGTTTGATTTTCCCCAATCAGGAGATCAAGAAGTAACGGTCGCATATCAAGGAAATGGTGGAATCCCGCTACGCAATCTCATGACTAGAGCTGCATTTGCAATGCGATTCGGAGATATCAACCTTTTGCTTTCGCGACAGCTAACTCCTGAGTCGAGAATTATTATTCGCTCTCATATACGTGAGCGCATTTCCGCTGCTTTTCCCCTGTTAGTTTTCGATGCTGATCCCTATCCGGTTTTAGTCAATGGCCGGGTGATGTGGGTACAAGACGCGTACACAGCTACCGATCGTTTCCCATATTCTCAGAAGCTTGATGCTGCACGCGTCGACAGAGGCCCGGAAATTGTTACAGAACGACTCCCTCGGAACTCAGAGTTTAGGGTAATTCCAGACACCAATTACGTAAGAAACTCAATTAAGGTAGTTATAGACGCTTACGATGGGACGATAACATTGTATGTTGTTGATCCAAATGATCCTATAATACGTGCTTATCAAAAAGCGTTTCCTTCCTTATTTACGCCGCTTTCCGACGCACCTGCGCCTTTGAAAGAACACTTCCGTTACCCGGAGGAGTTGTTTAGGATTCAGTCAAACATGTTCCGCGTTTATCATGTAACTGATCCTCGAGTATTTTATAATCAAGAGGACAAGTGGCAAGTTCCCGAAAGGAGTATGCGCAACGTCCAATCACAGCAAAGGCTTCCTCTTGAGCCTTATTACACGATTTTAAAAGATCCACGTGATAATCGAGATTACTTCTATATCATTCAGCCGTTTACACCTCAAGGACGACCGAATTTATTAGGATTTATTATCGCG
>PSLF01000009.1:88388-95716 GCA_040289475.1 Acidimicrobiia bacterium
GATAATCGAGATTACTTCTATATCATTCAGCCGTTTACACCTCAAGGACGACCGAATTTATTAGGATTTATTATCGCCAATTCTGACCCAGATCGGTATGGAGAGATCATCGCTTACTCGCTCCCGACCGACAGGCTTGTCGATGGCCCAGAACAAGTTATGGCGCGGATCAATCAAGAGCCACGAATTTCGCAGGAACTGACTTTGTTGGACCAACGCGGGTCCAGGGTAGTTTTTGGAAACCTCATTGTGCTTCCGCTGGCCGGCGATCTCCTTTATGTGCAGCCGGTGTTTATTCAGCCCGAGGATTCGCAACTTCCCACGCTGCAAAGGGTGATAGTCGTGTATAAGGATCGGGCAATCATGCGGGAGTGTGCAGCTGCGGCGTTGCTTGACGCTCTAGACAGACCCGGGCAATCTCCAACTCGATGTCCTAAGGGGGCTGCTACATCGACAGGAGATGTCTCAGGCGAAGTTTCGGTTACCCAGCCCCGTGAATCGTTGTCCCAACAGGGTCCGACTGGATCAGCCGCAGCCCCTGGTGCTGGTGGTTTATCCCTTTCACAAGCGCTGAACAATGCTGCACGAGCCTACGACGAAGCGCAAGCTGCGCTGCGGCAGGGAGACCTGGGAACTTATCAGCGCAAAGTCGAGGAGATGAAGCAGTGGATCGAGGAGGCCCGTAGTTTGCAGGCACAGCGGAGCCAGTAGGCCCGACAAAAGTCGGCCGGTGCGGATGTCCGGACAGATTGAGCCGCAAGATAGAGAGAACGGCTCATACGGGAGAGAAATCTACTTTTATTGACTAGGCTCTAGTCCTCTTCTTCTCCTCTGCAACCTCGAAAGTTTTTATCTCGCTAGAGGTCCCTATCGGGCCGTCTCCAGAGTGTTGGGCGTGTCCTCTGCGAAAGTCGTCGGACGATATCCAGCACTCAAAATCTTCACGACTACGCCAACGGGTATACACGAAGTACTCGTCGCTATTTTCTGGCCTTAGAAGCTCGAAGCTTTCGAATCCTGGTTGTTTTTCGACCAATCCAGCCCGAGTCGAAAAGCGAGCCTCGAACTCGGCTCGTTGATCGCGAGGGACAGTGACGATGTTAATGACGACATAAGACATACGAGCTCCTTTCCTGTTTTTATTTTCTCTATTTGACGGGCGTTGACGGCGTTTTGCGAGGCTTTAAGCCTCGCTTGGTTCTTACTCGACCCGGCTGTCGCTGCGCCGTGTGTTGTACACGATCGAATACTAAAAAACTTCAATAGTAAGTAGCCACATCAACTTAGACGGATTGCGGATGCTACGGATTTTTGCATTTGCAGTCGAAGGCCAGGTCAAATCTTGCCAGTCGTATGGGCATGAAGTGATAGCATGGTGACTTCCGACGCGGGGTGGAGCAGTCTGGTAGCTCGTCGGGCTCATAACCCGAAGGTCGCGGGTTCAAATCCCGCCCCCGCTACTAGATTCCCTGCATTCTGAGGATATATTTCCACGGAATTTTTCGGCAGATCCTCTAACGCTGTGAGGGGGACAGGATTTCTCCGATGCTCGACCCGTTCTTGCAGATCGAGGGTTTCGCGTTGCATTTGACGGTGAGGTGCCGCTAATTTCGTTCAAATGAACGAGATACACGCTACTAACGATACGACGCACGCCGAACCTCGAACTCAACGCTTCTCCCTCCTCGGGCGTTGGATACATGTCTTCCGGACCGGAAATCCGCCTCCAGTAGAGAACCTCGATCGAGTTACACGTTGGTTGGTGCTCACGAGGGCGGCCGTGCAGCCAATGACTCTCACCTCGGCGGTTCTCGCTGGACTGGTGGCGCTCAGGGCCAATGGATTCCGTTGGCAGTATTACCTGCTCTCCGTGTTAGGGCTTGTTTTGGCTCACGCTGCTAACAACTTGATGAACGACTTTTTTGACGTAGAGGCGGGATCCGACACAGACAACTATCCCAGAGCTCTTTATGCTCCACACCCCGTTTTATCGGGAATTATTTCCCGACGTGGCCTAGGAACAGCGGCAGCGGTTCTGAATCTTATTGACTTAGGTATCCTCGTTCTTCTTTTTAGAGCGAGAGGATGGCCCATAGTAGCCTTTGCGATAGCTGGTCTTTTCCTGAGCATCGCGTACACCGCGCCTCCGCTTCGTTTAAAAAAGATTGGATTGGGAGAGGCGGCAGTCTTTGTTGTGTGGGGTCCGCTCATGGTGGGAGGAACGTACTATGCAGCGGTGGGGACAATTGGCTCGAAAGTGTGGGCTTTTTCCATTCCCTACGGACTTCTCGCGTCAGCGGTACTGATGGGAAAGCACATAGACAAAATTCCGTGGGACCGAGAATTGGGCATAAAGACACTCCCGGTGATTTTGGGTGAGGAGAGATCCAAAGCGCTAACACGAGTCCTCATGTGGGGCTTCTACCCCGCGGTGGCGGCCCTAGTCTTGCTCAGAGTGTATCCATGGCCAGCGATAATCTGCTTTCTTGGTATTCACACTCTCCTCAAGGTAGACAAGGTTATAAGGGCGCCAAAACCCAATAAAAAGCCGGAGCGATTTACCGTGTGGCCGTTGTGGTACGCGGCATGGACATTCTTACACACAAGAAGAGCGGGCGCGCTTTTGGTGGTTGGAGTGGCCCTGGGCACCCTTCTTTTTCCTGTGCATCTGACCTGAGGCTGCTGGCTAAACCTTGAACAAATCTTAGCCACATCTCGGGAACATCTTTTGCTGCGAAATGTTATAAAAAGCGGCCCGAATGGAACAGTCTTCGAGGGTCGGGCCTGGACCTAATCAAATTTTAGGCGAAATTTGCGAAAGGAGGTGATGCGCTATGGCTACTCCTGAAAGGCGTGCGGCTTCAAGGCTTTTGGACCTTTGGTCGCCGAGGGGAGACATCTTTGACTGGGCAAGAGATCTTCAAAAGCGACTCGACGAAGTCTTCGGCGACTTCGTCCTTCCAGCTCGGACTGGCGAGATGTTTTCCCTATCGCCCCGAGTTGACGTTTTCGAGGAGGGCGAAGAGTTAGTCGTACGGGCTGAAGTGCCAGGCGTCTCTAAGGACGACATTGAAGTCACCGTGAAGGATGGCGTGCTATCGCTGCACGCAGAGTCCAAAAAAGAAGAAGAAAAGAAAGAGAGAGGATATTACCGCCGTGAGATGCAGTATGGCGCTTTCACTCGGCAGCTAGCTCTGCCGGTCGAGGTGGACGAAGAGAGCGCTCAAGCTACATACAAAGACGGCGTGTTAGAGATCCGCTTGCACAAAGCGGTTCCCGAGAAGGCGGGAGCCCGAAAGATTGAGGTCCAATAACAACCAGAGAGGCTCTGGACCTTGATCCTCAACGATCAAGACAGCAAGACAGTTGAGAATAAATAGTAGAGACTAGAGACCGCCATCGAGACCATTCGTGCGACCACTCGCCCCGGCCCGGCCGGTGTGCCTGTCGTAACGACCGATGGTGTCGAGGCTCCATTTCTGGTACTGAGTGTGAGCCGTAAAACGGGGTCTAAACGACAGGCCATGGACTTGGCCGGGGGGAGTGGTTTTTGCTTACCTGTAACCTGTCCTTGTCGGAGCCCATCTGGGACAATCGAGAAGAAATGGTCCATGACGTGTGAATTTCCTTTTACGATGTCGGACTCTAGCGATTGCCACCAGATCCTTGTGGTTTGTACAGCGAATGTTTGTCGTTCGGTTATGGCCGAACACCTCTTGACGCGCGAGTTGAGAGAGCGAGGTTTACGCGACGCGTTTTGCGTGGTTTCTGCTGGAACTAGAGTTGTCTTTTCTCCTTGGGAGAGAGATTGTTCGACTCATCTTCCTTCGAGGGGCGCTGTTGAGGTGCTGAGACGGCGGGGTATAGAGGTGGGTAACCACACCCGTCGGCGGGTGGTGCCAGACATTCTAGATGCCTCGAGTCTGGTACTGACTATGGAGCGGTTCCACCTTGAAGAGACTATTAATCTCTGGCCCCCAGTGGAGCCGAGGGCATTTGTACTCAAAGAGGCGGCAATTTTGGCCGAGTCGAAGCCTTTTGGCGCGGTTGATTTCGAATCCCGAGTAAAAGAGCTTGATGCGCGCCGGTCCAGCGCACGAGATGTTCTCTACTTGGATAAGAGCATTGACGTGGAGGACCCGATTGGGGGAACGCTGGAATATTACGAAGCCTGTGCTACAGAGATTGAGGATGCCCTACGAAGGTTGCTGGAGACTCTCTGGGTTGACCTGGAGATCCGTAGCCGGGAGCATGAAAACGGCAAGGGTTAGTCGTGAAGATTGCATTTGGAGCAGATCACGCCGGATATCGCCTCAAGGAGGAACTTGTTGAGTTCGCGAGAGCACAAGGGCACGATGTGATCGACTTCGGAACCGATAGCGATGCGAGCGTGGACTATCCTGATTTCGCGTCTCGGGTTGCAGAGGCGGTAGTGTCAGGCGATGTTGACAGGGGGGTGCTCGTGTGTGCTAGCGGCATCGGCATGTCAATCGCGGCAAATAAGGTCAGAGGGATTCGCGCTGCCAGGGTCGACACTTGCGCAGAGGCAGAGTTTAGCCGAAAACACAACGATGCAAACGTGCTCTGTTTCGGTCAGCGGTACATAGACAGTGACGAAGCCAGAAAGGCGCTTTCAACCTGGCTCGAAACCGAATTTGAAGGCGGGCGCCACCAGCGTCGAATTGACAAGATAGCGACGATAGAACTTGAGCAGTCATCCGAGGAGCTCAAATGATCGACCACCGATCCCTTGCGGAAGCCGACCCTGAGGTCGCAGCAATCATCCAGAAAGAACTCTCGCGCCAGAACTCCAAGATTCAACTGATTGCGTCGGAAAATTTCGTGTCCCGGGCTGTCCTAGAAGCCACTGGGTCAGTCCTCACGAACAAATACGCCGAGGGGTATCCAGGAAAGCGGTACTACGGAGGATGCGAGTACGTTGATGAGGCTGAGGAGCTAGGACGCCAGCGTGCAAAAGAGATTTTCCAAGCCGAGCATGCGAATCTACAGCCCCACTCTGGTGCACAGGCGAACATGGCTGTCTATTACGCGCTTTTGAAGCCCGGAGACACTGTGATGGGTTTGGCCCTTGATCAAGGGGGTCATCTTACCCATGGATCTCCTGTCAACTTCTCAGGGACTATGTACAACTTTGTGCCTTATGGGGTAGATCCCTCGACAGAACTAATTGACATGAACCAAGTACGGAAGGTCGCGCATGAAGTCCGTCCCAAGCTGATACTGGCTGGCGCCACCGCCTATCCTCGAATACCTGACTTTGCGGAGTTCAGAAGCATTGCCGATGAAGTCGACGCTCTTCTCATGGTAGACATGGCTCATTTTGCCGGTCTGGTGGCAGGAAAAGCCCATCCCAATCCCATCGCCTTTGCAGATGTCGTAACTACGACGACGCACAAGACCCTGCGGGGGCCGCGCGGAGGCATGATCTTGTGCAAAGAGAAGTTTGCTAAGGCTATAGATAAAGCGGTTTTTCCCGGAATACAGGGCGGCCCGCTTATGCATGTTGTTGCTGCAAAAGCAGTGTGCTTGGGGGAGGCAATGCGCTCAGATTTTCAGGGCTACGCAGCTCAAATTGTCAAGAATGCTCGTGCCCTTGCAGCCGCTCTGCACGAAAGGGGGGTCCGGCTGGTATCTGGCGGGACCGACAATCATCTCCTGTTGGCGGACCTTCGTAATTTTGACCTTACGGGAAAGGACGCAGAAGACCTTCTCTCGAGAGCCGGAATCATTCTTAACAAAAACACAATTCCCTACGATCCTGAAAAGCCGTTTATAACCTCGGGGGTGAGGATTGGGACCCCTGCCGTTACAACGTGCGGGATGAAAGAGAGTGAGATGGAGGTAATAGCAGACCTCGTGGTCGAAGTACTGACAAAGAAGGAGGATGCTCTCCCGGCAGTACGTCGCCGAGCTACGGAGTTGGCGACTGCTTATGCCCCATACCGTGACGAGAATTGACCTTAGCGACTACGGTTTCGTAGCCGTTGTAGCTGCCGCAGCATCGTTCGTGATAACTCCTATTGTCCGTCGTTGGGCTGTGTCAGTGGGAGCTGTGGTGCAGCCGAATCCTAGGCGGCACGTACACAAGTGGCCGACTCCTACGCTAGGCGGAGTAGCGATGTTCTATGCGTTGCTAGTTTCGATTCTCGCTTCGCTTACCAGACCCGGCCTTCGACCTGTCCTTCAGGCCACAAGCGAGATGTGGGGCGTACTTTTGGGGGCAGCTGTGATTTTTGGTGTCGGAGCTATTGACGACCTTCGGGAAATCTCACCGCCCGCTAAAACAGCCGGCCAGGTTCTTTCTGGGGTTCTTCTTTCCATGTTCGGGGTGACAATTCTCTACCTGAGATTATGGCCGACCGACCACTTCGTAGCTTTGGGGCGCAGCAGTGGCGACCTTGCGCTACTCGTGACAGTTCTCTGGGTGGTTCTCATGAGCAACGCAATCAATCTGGTCGATGGCCTCGACGGGCTGGCCGCCGGAATCGTCGCCATCGCGTCAGCATCTATTTTTGCGTTCGTATACCTGTTTTCGGGCGAGGGAATTATCTCTCCTACTTCCACCGGCCCTCTTGTGGTCGCAATGACCTTCGGAATCTCCATCGGGTTCCTACCCCACAATTTTCATCCCGCCCGCATGTTCATGGGCGATTCAGGGGCGATGCTGCTCGGTTTCCTGATGGCGGCTGCCACGATAGCCATTGGTGGTCAGAGTCCCGATTTGTTTCCAGGCAAGACTTTCTTTTTCTTCGGTCCGATGATCATTCCCATTGTGATCTTGGGAATACCTCTCGCCGACACGGCATACGCCGTTGTAAGACGTCTGGCTGGGCGCAGGTCGTTCACTTCTGCTGACAAAGAGCATCTACATCATAGACTTCTCAAGATGGGTCATGGACATCGTCGCTCGGTACTCATACTCTATGCATGGACAGCACTACTTTCTCTTATTGTTCTGGTGCCTGCTTATACCGGAAAAGGAAACTTTATGGCTTTCGGATTAGTGGCAGCTGCCGCCCTTGGTCTATATACGATCTTTTTTCCAGGTAAATCTGATTCACGAGATCAAACGGCTTCATTTTGATCCTTAGATCTAAGCACTTTGACTACAACCTTGACATTCTCACGTTCAGTACTTGCCTCACGCCACCGAGTCCTCCCTTGATTTTTTGGGAGAGAATCGACTAATTTTTTGGTATCGCATTCGCTGATTGGGCTAGATCACCCAAGGGCTTTGGAGCTCGATTAAGGGAAAAGCTGGGCTTGGCCCCTCCTTTTTTCTAGGTCCTGACTCCTGAGGGCGGAAT
>PSLF01000010.1 GCA_040289475.1 Acidimicrobiia bacterium
TCCCGCGGCTCCGATGGCTGTTGAGCAATGGCCTGTTTAGGTAGGAGATAGTCATACTCGCCCGAGCTGTATTCGCCCAACTCCATCCCTCTGTCGGCCGCTGCTCTACACCTCCTGGTCGAAGATGGAGAGCAGCTCCGCTTCTAGCGGATGTTCCACGCCGATGTGCTGGTACGCCAGCGGAGTCGCCACTCTGCCCCTCGGAGTCTTGTGCATAAATCCTTGTTGTATAAGATACGGCTCGTACATCTCCTCAATTGTCTCGGGATCTTCCCCCACCACAGCAGAGAGGGTCTGCAGCCCCACCGGACCACCTCCGAACTTCGTTACCACGGCCTTGAGGATTGCGCGATCTGTTCTATCGAGACCCCGACTGTCGATCTCGAACAACTCGAGGGCCTGGCATGCAATTGATCTAGTAATGACTTCTGCCCCTTCCACCTGGGCGAAGTCCCTCACCCTTCGCAGAATCCGGTTGGCGATTCTAGGGGTGCCCCTAGAACGTAGTCCTATCTCTGCTGCAGCGCCTTCATCTATGCGTAGCGAGAGCAACGATGCCGAGCGTTTTACGATTTCCGCCAGAGCTTCGGGCGAGTAGTAGTCAAAGCGAGATATGAAGCCAAAACGGTCTCTGAGCGGACCTGTAATCAAGCCTGGTCTTGTGGTGGCTCCGATCAAGGTAAACCGAGCTATCTCGATTCGCACCGACCGGGCTGCAGGCCCTTTACCAATGACAATGTCTATCTTGAAATCTTCAAGCGCTGGATACATCAGTTCCTCGACGGTTCTAGGTAGCCGATGTATCTCATCCACGAAGAGTACGTCCCCGCGCTCTAGATTCGATAGGATCGCGGCAAGGTCGCCCGGTCGCTCCAGGGCAGGCCCGCTGGTAACTCTGAACCCTACACCCAGCTCTGAAGCGACAATGCCAGCCATGCTAGTCTTGCCCAAACCTGGAGGGCCGCAAAACAACATGTGGTCGCAAGCCGCGTCTTGACGTTGCTTCGCGGCTTCTATCATGACCCTCAAGTGCTCCTTGAGTGCAGGTTGTCCAATGAATTCGGCCAGGCTCTTAGGTCTCAGGGCCTGCTCGGTGGCTGCGTCCTCAGAAACAGCCTCAGGAGAGAGAGGACGAACATCGGAAAGATCGTCGGCCATCTACACTGCTCTCCGCCTCTCGCCCAACGCCTTGAGCGCTGCGGACACGATTTCTTCGACCGGCAAGGTGGGATCGGCTACCTGAAGTGCCTCCGCAATCTCGGCAGCCGAGTATCCAAGCTCGCCCAAAGCGGCTCGGGCCTCAGACATTGCAGAACCTGAGGGTTCTGCGGGCATCAATCCTTTACCCAACCGGTCCCTCATCTCGACCACAATGCGCCGGGCGAGCTTGGGACCTATGCCGGGCACAATGGCTAGTGCTCCGGCATCCTCCCCCGAGACTGCTAAACATAGCTCCGCTGCGCTGTACACAGAAAGAGCGGATAGGGCTACCTTGGGTCCTACACCGGGCGTCGCCATGAGTACCTCGAATGCGTCCCGGTCTTGTGGCGTGTTGAATCCGTAAAGTACCAACGCATCCTCTCGAACATGCAAGTACGTGTGGAGAAAGACATCGCTGTTCTGCCGAGAGACGGACTCAGCGATACGTGTTGGAACGAGAACGCGGTAGCCCACTCCGCTTACGTCTACCACGATCTCAAGTCCTGAATCGAGATCGCGAACAGCTATTACCTTTCCTCTTATCGCAGCTATCAAAGTGCTCTCCTCACGGAGGCTGCGAGACGACTCGAATTGAGGTGCGCCACAGCTACCGCAGCAGCGTCGGCAGCATCGGCCTCAATACTCGCTGGCTCCAACCCTAGAAGCCGCGCCGTCATAGAAGCCATCTGCTTTTTGTCAGCGGCCCCGTACCCCGTAAGGGCTCGCTTGACCTCGTTGGGCGAGTATCCAAAGACATCTAAACCGAACTTTCCTGCTAGTAAAAGCACGACCCCAGCCGCCTCGCCAACTTGTATAGCGGATTTAGCATTCACCTGAAAGTAGACCCGTTCCAGTGCCACGCACTCTGGCTCGAAGGAGCCAAGAATTCCAAGGAGCGCTTCCTCCAAACTACAGAGACGCTCAGAAATGGCAGTTCCTCTCAATGTCTTGATCACACCGATAGCCGGTGCGTACAGTCTCGAGCCGGCCTCTTCAACGATCGCGTAGCCGGTCCGAGCAAGCCCCGGATCGATTCCCAACACTCTCAAACCGACGAATCTCTCCTCCCTGGCTCTATTGTTCTCGAGCGATAAAAACCCCCTCGCCGCTCTATCCGGCGTCCCAGCACCATATAGACTCAGCGCCGATGACGCTCGGACAAGCAAAGTAGTCGCCATGCTGATTTGCTGCTCTGTAGAGCCTGAAAAGTCTCAAAGACTCACTAGATTCACGATAACGGAGGGTTACGACAATCCAATGGATTCCGAGCCACACAGGCCCTAAATTTCAGCCTGCTTCTGCCAGAATTTGGTCGGGAATGTCGAAGTTAGCGTAGACAGCTTGGACGTCGTCGCTGTCTTCTAGCGCCTCTATGAGTTTGAGAACTTTCTGAGCCGTGGCACGGTCAGAAACCGGAACCGTTGTCTGAGGTATCATCGTCACCTCTGCTTGCATAATTCGCACTCCCTCGGCCTCCAAACTGTCCCGCAGGTCTTTCAATGCCTCCGGCGCGCAACGGATTTCCCACACAGAACCGTCAGTGTCGACGTCTTCGGCGCCAGCCTCCGCAGCAACCTCGATTAGTTTATCTTCGTCAATGGAGCCTGCCTCGACGCTCACAACACCTCGCATCTCGAATATCCACGAAACCGACCCGGGCTCCCCCATTGATCCTCCATTGCGAGTTACGATCGAACGAACCTCGGAGGCAGCCCTGTTCCGGTTGTCGGTCAGCACATCGATAAGTAAGGCCACGCCGCCCGGTGCATAGGCCTCATACGAAACCCTCTCGTAGGTGGTTCCTTCGAGCTCGCCCGTTCCCCGTTTGATGGCGCGCTCTATATTGTCCATGGGCATCGAGGCATCTCTGGCTTTCTGGATAGCCGTGGCCAGAGTAGGGTTGCCTTTTGGATCGCCTCCTCCCTGTCTCGCCGCCACCTCGATAGCGCGAATTAGTTTGGCGAAAAGCTTGCCCCGGCGAGCATCGACTACGCCTTTCTTGTGCCTTATGGAGTGCCACTTCGAGTGTCCCGACATCTCGACAGACCGCCTTTTCTATTTAGCCCTCTCGAGAAAATACAGATGGAACCGGTCGTCTCCGGCCAACTCGGGATGGAACGCGAACAAGAATAAGTTGCGGTCCCGTACTGCCACAGGTTTGCCGGCAAGGAATGCTAAGGGCTCCACACGCTCATCTATGCGCTCGGGAAGGGGAGCCCTGATGAACACGCCGTGGAAACGGGGCGGATCTAAAACCGGAGCTTCCAGGTCTGCCTCGAAACTGTGAATCTGGCGACCAAAGGCATTGCGCCTCACCGATATACGGGCTGCCGCAAGAGTCTTTTGACCCAGTACCCCGTCTTCGACCTCGGATGCGCAGATGATCATGCCAGCACACGTTCCCATCACCGGCAGGCCTTCAGAGATCAGCTTGGAAAGCGGCTCAAAAATTCCTGAAGATTCCATAAGTTTTGACTGCACCGTAGACTCGCCGCCAGGAATCACCAGAGCGTCAATACCAGAAAGGTCAGAGGGCACTTTTACCTCTTTGGACTCTGCTCCAAGACGAGCCAAGACCGCTTCGTGCTCCTTGAATGCCCCTTGCAAAGCGAGAACCCCGACCTTCACCGGGTCTATGCCACTTCTGATCTCCAAAGGCCCAATCAGAGACCTCAGCTCTCGGTCCGCTACCAACCACGAGGCGCCAGGCGCTGTTCTTCGGGGAGCGAGGCAACATCAATCCCCTTCATGGGGACGCCGAGGCCACGGGAGACTTTCGCCACGATATGTGGATCGTTGTAATGGGTTGTCGCCTCGACGATAGCCCTAGCCATACGAGGTGGATCCTCCGATTTGAATATCCCCGATCCTACGAAGATACCTTCGGCCCCTAGCTGCATCATGAGGCTTGCATCGGCAGGGGTGGCCACGCCTCCAGCACAGAAGAGTACAACGGGGAGTCTGCCAGTCTTCGCCACTTCTTCGACGAGGTCTAGCGGAGCCCCCAGCTCTTTAGCCGCGGCAAACCTCTCCTCTGGAGACATCGCGCGCAGCCGGGTAATGCCCAAACGAATAGCACGCATGTGGCGCACAGCCTCGACAATGTTTCCAGTTCCAGCCTCGCCCTTCGAGCGAATCATAGCAGCGCCCTCGGCTATCCGCCTGAGCGCCTCACCCAAATTTCGAGCTCCGCAAACAAAGGGCACCTTGAACTGCCACTTGTCTATATGGTGTTCTTCGTCGGCTGGTGTGAGAACTTCAGACTCGTCGATGTAGTCGACCTCCAACGCTTCTAGCACTTGAGCTTCAGCAAAGTGACCAATGCGAACCTTCGCCATAACCGGAATAGTCACCGCTTCTTTTATGGCCTCGATAATCTGAGGGTCTGACATCCGGGCCACTCCTCCATGGGCGCGGATGTCTGCTGGTACTCGCTCCAGCGCCATCACTGCGCAGGCTCCCGCATCCTCTGCTATGCGAGCTTGTTCGGGCGAGACCACGTCCATAATTACGCCGCCCTTGAGCATCTCAGCGAGGCCGCGCTTGACCTTTGCAGTGCCGACTCGGTGGTTGTCGCTCATATCTACCTCAACTTCTGTTTCTATTACACGAATTCTGGGACACAACTCGTATTGGGAGATCTTTCCAACCCCACGCTGTCCTCGTTTCGGTTTCGCAACCGAAACTTCTCTTGGACAACCGCGTGCTCGAGTCCCACAGCTCTTTGTAGCCAATTCTAGAATTGGCCTCCAAATAGAAGGAAGAGGTTCTTCTAGGACGGACGCAACGAATTACCTTCTATCTTCAAGACGATATACAAGCGAAAAACGAGAACGTAAGTCGGTCTCGGTAAATTCGGGCTTCACAGCTCTTTTAGAGCCTCGATGCGCTCTTCTATAGGAGGGTGTGTGTCAAAGAGTCGGTTAAGTACGGAGCTTTCGCTGGCAACGGGAGACTCTATATAGAGATGCGCGATGGCATTGGAGTGGTGTCGCACAACAGTCGGATTGTCTCGGAGCTTTTCCAATGCCCCGATCAGGCCAGGCGGATAGCGAGTTAGCTGGACTGCGGAGAAGTCGGCCAAGCTCTCTCGCCGTCTTGATATGGCTGCTCGAATGAGAGCGGCTCCTAGGGGAGCTAGCACCACCGCAAGCAACGCCAGAGCTAAAAAGATCGGGTTTTTAGATTCCGAATCCCGTCCCCTCCGGTCGCCCCCGAACCACAGAAGACGCAGAGTAATATCCGAGGCAACGACAACAGTCCCAGCCAATACCGCGGCCACAGTTCCTACGAGGGTATCGTAGTTTTTGATGTGGCTCATCTCGTGAGCTATGACACCCTCGAGTTCCACTCTGTTCATGATCTCTAGCAGTCCCGTTGTGACCGCTATAGCCGCGTGTCGGGGATCTCGTCCCGTTGCAAAAGCATTAGGCGCGGGGTCGTCTATTACATACACCTTCGGCTTGGGAATACCTGCTGCGATCGCCATCGCCTCGACGAGATTATGAAGTCGTGCATACTGCACAGGATCGGCTGGCTTTGCACCAGCCAGCGCTATCACGATTTTGTCAGAGTTCCAATACGATCCGACGCTCAGAACCAACGCCACTACCCCAGCAACGGCCAGGCCAATCCAGCCAAAGCGCAAGAGGTAAGAGAGAGCCGCGCCCACAGCGAGGACAAATGCTATGAACAACCCAACGAGGAGGACCGTCCGGCGCTTGTTAGATGCAATTCGTTCGTAAAACATCCCTCGATTTCACTATCTCTGGCACAAAAAGGCGCGCTCGTGCCGAGTGGGTCCGTGTAGCAGCGATACTAGCCAGCAATCAGCTAAAGCTGATCCTGGGAGGAGTCGACCTGTCGAGGCCAGGCTCCTCGAACATCTCCTTCGGCGTGCGAGATCCCTTGAACAACAAACCAGGGAAAGTCTCAATTTTATTGTTAAAAGCCAGCACGGCATCGTTGTAGAACTGGCGAGCATAGGCTATGCGGTCCTCGGTGGCTGTCAGCTCCTCTTGAAGTTGCAAGAAGTTCTGGTTCGCCTTCAAGTCCGGATATGACTCCGACAGGGCGAACAGCTGTCGCAGGGCATCGGTGACAACGTTTTGGGCTTGCCCCTGTTCTTTAGGGCCTCGGGCCGAGAGAGCTTGGTTGCGAGCTTGCACTACCCGCTCTAAAGCCTCTCGTTCGTGGGCGGCGTATCCTTTGACCGCTTCTACGAGATTGGGAATCAAATCGAGCCGTCTTTTTAACTGAACGTCAATCTGACTCCAGGCATTGTCGATCCGGTTTTCTAGGCGGACGATGGAGTTCCACACACCCACAGCCCAAGCTATCAAGCCCACGACGACAATCAATAAAACGATAAAAGCAATAGTCATTGATTAGCTCCAGTTCAGTTCACCTCAAGAGCACCCTTTTGCAGAGCTGTACTAAAAGAGACGATACACGGAACAAGCTCTTCCATGGCGGAGATGGAAGCGTCCAGTTCGGCAAGGATTGCCTTGTGCAATTTGGCATTGGATGCCGCGACAATAGAAATCTGAGCCTGGCGGTCAGACCCTAGCAAGCTCCTATTCCCTATAGCCTCTCCCCACGCGTCGGTTACAACGCCACCTGCATTTCGCAGGCATAAATAAGCAGCTGCTATATCGTAGGGCGCGTTGCACACGACGGCTCCACGCCCGGCCCGCAAAAACTCCGCTTCCAAAACAGGGTAGGTAGCCAGCACTCGGAGCGCTGGATCGACGTATGCGTCGAGCTGGCCGGTGACTATTCGGGTCATGATGTAGCTGGCAGAGCCTAAATCGAAGGTCGACCCACCAATCGCACACGCATCGGCGAGGCTGGATACCGCAGCGGCCACTGGTAGGTACGGCCGCCCCCTGTATCCGCCGGCCCAAAACGCAGAGGATAAGTCGGAGTTGTCGGTGGGTGATGGGCGCAGCCGCTCTTCCCCAGCGACTATGGCCACCTCGCCGTTCGAGTCAGCGAGAAAACAAGTACCCGACTTGATCTCTAGAACGCATGCGGCCTCTATGTCATCGAGGACCGGATCTTCGAGATTGGTCGTCGCCGCCACCGACACACAGCTCGACTCGAAACCAGCCGCAGCGGGCCGCGTGCCGTCTATCGGATCGACGACGAGGATCGCCTCGGCCCGAGGAGATTTATTCAAACCAGCATCCTCCGTGTAGATCGAGTAGGTGGGCCTTTCCTCGATGAAAGCCCGAACCACGCCTTCTGCTACTTCGTCTATCTTCATCGTGGCATCCCCTCCAACCGCAGTACCTACCTGGTCTCGCGCGCCGAAGGTTCCCATATGCGGAAGAACAGCTGCCCTCACTTTGCGAGCCAGCTCCACGCAGTCAAAAAGAAGATCGGATGTGTACATACCGTCCGTACCTCTTCCTCGGGTCAAAGGCCGATAGCTTCACCCTCTTCGGGATCTTGGTACTTCCGCATTGTTCTCGTCGGAGCCGGTCGAAGCTTGTCTCCGTTTGGCTATGCGTCTTGACCAGAACCAGCTGCCTCCTTGTAAGTCGCCATAACATCGGGGACCAGTCGTTCCCAGTCGAAGCGAGCTGCTCGAGAGCGCCCACGCCTCGCTAGCTCGTCCATACGCATTGGTGTAGCCAGAAGATCGCAGATCGTCTCGGCGACTGCCCTCGAATCTCCGGCAGGGAAATAAGCAACCGCGTCTCCCCCGACCCACCGGTAGCCATCGAGTTCGGCAGCGGCCACACACGCGCCCGATGCCATTCCCTCCAACAGCACTATTCCGAAGGACTCGGAAGCGACCGAGGGAACGCAAACTACCCTGGCGGAGCCGTAAGCCCTCAATAGCTCGTCGTCATCGAGGCGTCCTTTCATCTCTACACCTCTGATGCGAGCAGCTTTGGCCTCAAGGGTGGCTCTCAAGGGTCCGTCCCCTACAACAACGAGGCGGGCACTCGGATGGGAGTCTATAACCATCGGCCAACTGTCCAAAAGAATGTCGCATCCCTTTCGCATTTCCAACCTTCCCACAAAAAGAACGATCTCGGGCCGAGAAGAGGGCGGCTTAGAAAGGCCCGCGAACTTCGCGACTTCTATTCCATTAGGGAGAATCCGGATCTTTTCGGCCACTTCATCACCGAAGTGACGTCGTAACAGCTCTCTTGCCGGCGGCGACACAGCTGCCTTGATCTGGATGCGTCGGAGCAGCCGCGCGAATGCTGGCCGAAACCAGTCATAAAAGGGCATCCGCTCCGCTGCCGCGTGAAAAGTCGCTACCAATGGTGGTCTTTCCCTTAGAAGCAGCGTATACAGAGAGACGCCCGCCTGTAGCGGCTCGTGAACGTGTACGACCTCTGGTTTGAAGTGCGAAAAAAAGCGCCGTAATCGAAGTGGTACCGCAGGAGAAAGCGCCAGTCTCGAGACGGACTTGTTAGCTGGGAAAGGCAGAGAACGCCCAACACCAACCACTTCGACGCCATCGACAGAAGGAGAATCTCCGTCCAGTGGCGCCATCACTAACACCGTGTTACCGGCCATAGTTAAGTGGGTTGCCAGCGACAGAACGTGGTTTTGGACCCCGCCCGGTGCTGACAGCGAGTAAGGACATACAAGAGCAATCCGCATGCGTGATCGCCCAACTAACTCGGTGCCTGAACCCCGAGAGCCTCCCAATCGGAAGGCCAAAAGGGAGTGAACAGGTGCCACTGCTCCGGATCGTTGCGAATGAGCTCCTCGAATTCCCTGATCAAGGATGTGGTTGTCTCGACTATTTTCTCCTGCACACTGGAGCCTTGGCTCGGGCCAATAGGTGGGCGGACAACCCCGCGGTGACGCCCTCCCTCGATCATGTAGAGCCCCACTGGAAGTAAGTCGGCCCCCGTTCGCAAGGCCAAAGCCGCAGGGCCTGCCGGGACGCGGGTAATCTCTCCGAAGAACTCCACTGGTATCCCCCCAGGCCCTATCTGCCTATCCGCGACGAGGGCTACGATACCGCCCGACTTCAACTGCTTAATCGCTTCTTTGACGGAAAGAGATGTACCGTCCAACGGCACTATACGCATGCCCAGCCGTTCACGGGTCCGTTTCCAATGCTCAAAAGCCTTGCGCGGCCTCAAGTACTCCGCAATCGCAAGCACTGGGCCGTACCTGTGGGATACGTAGCAGCCCGCCATATCCCAGTTTCCAAGGTGAGGAAGGGCGAGAATGACACCCTTGCCCTTCTGCAGCGACTCGGCAATCCATTCCTCCCCCTCAGTCTCCAACAGCTCGACAACTTCAGAACTAGGCATCGATGACAATCTGAACGTCTCGTACCAATATCGGGCATAAAGCGCCGTTGCTCGTTGCATGCGTTGCTCTAGCTCGCGTGCGGGCATGGGGCCTAGCACTTTCTCGAGGTGCCGGCGCATCATGAGCATTCGCCGCTTAGACATCCTGGAATAGGCGGTTTGAAGAGCCCACAGGAGGGGAGGCGCAAGAGATTCCGGCAAAACCCGAGCTAGAAATTCTCCTATCCGGGCCCACCCATATGCGATCCAAGGTCCAGCCTCGAACTTCCGGAACGCCTCCCAAGGGCCGGCAGGAGCCGAGTCTCCCAAAACTAAGCGGTCTTTCGTGCGCAGCGGTCGGAGCTCCACCTTGCCGAGCCTCCTATTGCCAGCGGACGCTCTTGAACGAACTTCAAAGTTCACCGGTTCCTAGCCCGCCGAGGAAGGGATCGCCGCCGCGCGAACTCCCATCGCTCCTTGTACCGTGCTCGAGCCAAGGCGCTCCGTCGCTTCAACTCTGCCACACTAAGCTTATATGGCTCGATACCCACCGGCTGAGGCGGGGGCTCCGACTGCTGGAGTATGGACCAGAACCGCTGGACGACAGTGAAGCCAGTACCAGCAACGAGAATCCACAATGCAGGAACCAACGCTCCCGGTACACCGACGGCAATACCAAGAAGGATCAAACGCTCGCCGCGCTCAAACAATCCCCCCTTTCCTTTGAGCCCTAAAGATTCGGCTTTGCTTCTCTCATAAGAGATGATCAGTGAAAATCCCAGTCCCAGTAGGCATAAGTACGCAAGCTTCGGTCGAGTGCCTATCAGGTACCATCCGAGGCCAGCGAACATCGCCGTCTCCGACAGCCGATCACCCACCGAGTCCAAAAACGCCCCCCGCCTAGACGAAGTCTGCCCCGCCTTAGCTACTGCGCCGTCTAGCATATCGAGGACTGTACCAACAGCTCCCACGAGGAGCGCCAAGACGAATCGGCCCGTAGCGACTAGCATCGACGCGGCGACGCTGAGTACGAACCCAGTCACCGTCAACTTATTCGCTGAGAACCCGAGGCGGACGAGAAAGCGGCCGACCGGCTCGGTAAAACGCTCCGCTTTTCCCCTTAGCTTGTTATCGAGCATTCGAACCTACTTTGGGAAGTCACGTCGCAAGCATAGCCCCAAGCCCCGTACCGATACCATGTTGTAGTCAGGTTTTGACCGGCGACTCCAAAGCTAAGATTGCAGGGTGATGTAGCTGGAAGGAGTGGATCCTTGAAACAGTACGCCTCCGAGAAAATAAGAAACGTAGTGCTTATAGGACACAACGGGAGTGGGAAGACAAGCCTTGCAGAGGCATGCCTCTATGTAAGCGGGGCGCTGAGTCGACAAGGCCGAGTTGAAGATGAAAACACCGTCTGCGACTACGAGCCCGAGGAGACAAAGCGAAGGTTTTCCATATCGCTTGCACTCGCGCCTGTTGAGTGGAAGGGCGTAAAGATCAATCTAGTCGACACTCCCGGCTCCCCAGATTTCGAGGGGGAGGCGATCGCAGGATTGTACGCTGCTGACCTCGCCGTCTTCGTAGTAAGCGCAACAGATGGCCCCCAGGTCCAAACCCGCTACTACTGGAAAATCGCAAAAGAGATGGGAATCCCCGCCATGTGCTTCGTAAACAAGCTCGACAAAGAGAGAGCCTCTATTTACGAAACCTCCGAGGTTTTAAGGGACACGTTCGGGGGGGATGTTTTGGCGGTACAAGGCCAGATCGGCCGTGAAGAAAACCTGGAAGGCTTGTACGACAACTTCTCGAAAAAGGCGTTCTTGTACAAAAACGGATCCTTCAGAGCCGAGCCTTCGGATAGCCATCTCCCCGAAGACCAAGACGTCGAGGCTGCCCGAATTTCCCTTGTCGAAGCTGTCGCTGAGACTGACGAGGCCCTGCTGGATACATACCTAGAAACCGGGGATCTAGACATCAAATCCTTCTCGGAAGGGATGGCCAAAGCGATCATGTCTCGTCAGATACTGCCTGTATTGGGAGGATGTGCAACTCGTCCCCTAGGGGTCGATCTGTTCTTGGACTTCATTGCTGAGTTCGGGCCGTCTCCCCTCGAACACAAGATCATCCGAGGCACGAAAAGTTCCGATTCCGACCAGGAAGTGCAGCTCGACGCGAGCCCCGAAGGTCCCTTTGTTGCCCGCATATTCAAGACAATCGCCGATCCTTTCGTAGGAAAGCTCTCCGTGTTCAGGATCGTATCCGGTGGCATAAAGGGCGACTCAGTCGTTTGGAATACGACCTCTGGGCACGAGGAAAAACTGCACCAAGTCTTTGCATTGAGGGGCAAAGAGCACATCGAGGTCGAAGCGTTGTCGATGGGCGACATAGCTGCAGTCGCTAAGCTTACCAACACGAAAACCGGCGACACTCTCGCTTCGAAAGGTCTTCACCTGGTCCTGTCACCCATGCGCCTTCCGGATCCCGTGTTCAGTCTTGCGGTGGCCCCTAAGTCGAAGGGTGACGAGGACAAGCTGAGCCAAGGATTGCATCGGCTGTCCGAAGAGGATCCGACTTTGCGGATCCATCACAATCCCGAGACACGGCAGTTGATTCTCTCGGGGCTAGGAGATACCCACCTCAATGCGACTCTTGAAAAGTTGAAGCGTAAGTTCGGCGTTGAGGTAGAAACCTCGCTTCCGAAAGTGAGCTACAGGGAGACGATTACGAAACCTGCACGTGCAGAGGGTAAGCATAAAAAGCAAACAGGAGGCCATGGCCAGTTCGGTGTCGCGGTGATCGAAATCGAGCCGCTTCCGAGGGATTCGGGCTTCGAGTTCGTGGATCAGATAGTCGGAGGCGCGATCCCCAAAGGATTCATTCCTGCGGTAGAAAAGGGAATCCGAGAGGCCATGGAAAGAGGTTTTTTTGCTGGATATCCCCTTGTTGACATCCGCGCCACTTTAGTCGATGGAAAGCACCACCCTGTCGACTCCAACGAACTCAGCTTCAAGATGGCTGGTTCTTTGGCTCTGCAAGCAGCCCTTCCTGATGCAGGGGTAGTACTGTTAGAGCCAATTATGGATTTGGAAGTAATAGTCCCCGACGACAAAGTCGGCGATGTCCAAGGCGATCTCAACGCGAAGCGGGGCAAAATATTGAGCACGGAGCCCGCTGAAGCAGGTTTTACTCTCATCACGGCCAAGGTTCCAGAGGCAGAGCTCCTTCGTTACTCGGCTGACCTTCGCTCTCTCACGGGCGGGCAAGGCCGGTTTTCGATGAAATTTAGCCACTACGAAGAGGTGCCTAGCCACATAGCCGAGCGAATCAAGGCGGAAGCGCGAGGATCCTGACCCCACCAGGCCACATCGCTACTTCACAGGCATTCTGGGATTTGTAGGTAATCTATACCTACGGACCGCCTAGGCCCGATGTCGTCTCTGCCCTGACCTTCGACTGTGACTGAGTCGAACGCTCTGGTTCTGGTATGGCATCATTCAGAGCTACTTGAGAAGCTTCCCGGTTTTCCGAGTCAGAATCGTCAGATTTGGCCTCTACGGAAATCTTGGGAAGAACACGATCTAGCCACGGCGGAAGCCACCAATTTGCTTTTCCCAATAGCTCCATAGTTGATGGAACCAGCACCAGTCGCACCATTGTCGCATCGACGAATATCGCGGTCGCCAGGCCCAACCCGAAGAGCTTTATAATCCGGTTGTCGTTCCAAACGAATGACAAAAACACCGCAACCATGATCGCTGCTGCGGCCGAGATTACGCGAGCAGTGGCGGCCAGACCGTCTGCTACGGAGCTTTTGGGATCCTCGCTCTTGTCGTATTCTTCCCTGATTCTCGAAATCAAGAAGACTTCGTAGTCCATAGACAATCCGAAAAGGATCGCAAACATCATCATCGGTATGAATGGTTCTATCGGTCCTGGCTTCTCGACCCCGACGAGGTCCTTCATCCACCCCCACTGAAATATGGCGACGACGACGCCGTATGCAGCACCTATAGACAGGACGTTCATAACCGCAGCCTTCAATGGGACTAGCAACGACCGAAACACGACCATGAGAAGAAAGAAAGAGAGCGCAACCACGCCTCCAATAAGCCAAACAAGACGCTGGCTCAAATAGTCCGAGAGGTCAACGAACGCGGCGGTGAGGCCCCCGACCAGCACCTCGGGCCCTCCCCTGGCACGGTTATCGGCAGCCAAAGACCTAATGAAGTGTATGAGCTGCCGAGTCTGGGAGTCCTGTGGGGATGTAGATGGAATTACTTGAAACAGATATGCCTTGCCCGAAGGGGCCGGCATCGGGCGAGTAACTTGGGCAACTCCGGGAATACTCGCAACGGAGCCATGTACGCTCTCAACCGAGCTAGGAAGCGGGACTGGAACGCGTTCTAGCCTGCGCTCCTCTTGCAATGCCGGTGCAATTCTTTGATCCTGCGTCCCTAGGTCATTCCCAGGCCCTGACTCAGGCTGAATACCTTGAATTTGTTGGGGTGTCTCTTGAGCGAGTGACTCAGCTTGAGGAGTTCGGATGACAACTAAAACCGGGGCGTTGAATCCCGGACCGAACGCATCGGATAGCAAATCGTATGCGCGCCGCTGAGTCTTTGAACGAGGGACATTTCCCAAATCCGATGCTCCCAAATCCAAGGAGAGCGTTGGGAGGGCCAGAAGCAAGAGGGCTGCTCCCGACACTATTGCAGCGGCCCAAGGACGACGCTGAACTGTCCTAGACCATCGATACGACCAACTCTTCCTATAGTTGCTCTCATCGCGGCTAAATATTGGAATTCTCAATGCGTCGATTTTGCTTCCCAGCGTTACGAGGGCCACCGGTAGAAGGGTTAGCGACACGGCAATCGCTAGCACAACGGATATTCCCGCCGACAGCGCCATTCCATTCACAAAGTCCAATCCCATCACAGCCAGGCCGAGGAGGGATATGGCCACGATCGCTCCCGCAAACAGCACCGAACGCCCGGCTGTTGCAATGGCTCCCACTGCGGACTCAGTTGGACCCGCCCCCGAATGAAGGTTCTGGCGGAACCTGGTGACCACCAACAGCGCGTAGTCGATCCCCACGCCAATCCCAATCATCCGCGCCAATTCGGGGGCGAACATCGGAACGGTCATGGCATGACTGAGACCTACGATGAGTGAGATGGCGGTCGCCAAAGTGAACAAGGCCGTAATGATGGGTAGGCCGGTCGCTATAAAAGACCCGAACCCTACAAGCATCACGAGGACCGCAACTATAAGTCCCACAATCTCTGCACTTCCCAACTCGGGCATGTCAGCGCGGGAGATCGCCATCCCGCCAGCCTCGACTTCCATCCCGGGTCTAGATTTTTCAATTATCGTGTCGCGGAGACTGGCAATGGCTTCTCTAGGAATTTGGGTGGGCTCTCTATCGAACTCTATGGTAGCGAATGCCACTTTCTGGTCTTTGGAGACAGCTCCTTGACCTTCGTAGGGAGACCGCACGGAAGAGACATAGGGGAACGCCTTGACTCGGTCGAAGAGAGCTTGCATTTCTTCTTTGGTTGCTGGGTCGAAGACCCCTGATTCGGAGCGGAAGACAATCTGAACAGGTTCCCCCTTGAAGTCTGGAAACTCAGACTGCAATACCTCGAAAGCCTCGCGAGACTCCGAGTGTGGGAGTCTAAACTCGTTCGAGTAACGCGGGCCCAACGAAGAAGACAACACAAAAGAGCCTGCAAGAATGAGTATCCAGAAGAGTAGAACTACCAGCCTGTGACGCACGCAAAACTCGGCTGTCTTCGCAAGCATCTTCTCTCCTTGGAACGGTTCAAACTAGTGACCCGACTCCAGCCAAACCGTGACCGGGGTTCAAGGACTCACTAACTTAGTTTAGGGCTAAACTATCGCAGTGAAGCATACATAGTCAACACCGGGGAGCTTGACTGCGAGTGTTTTGGCTAAAACTTAGAAAGGTATCTGTAGTGGTGGATTCGAAACATTGCTCAAGAATTGCCAGCAAAACCTGGTTCCTGCGCACCGACCGAAACTTACCCTCGATAGCAGAGCGATTGAGAGTGCCGGAGCAAGCCCTCGAAGCAGTGGCGCTCATCCGATCCGCCGCTGCAGTTGTTTCTCAGCTCGAGGCAGCACACTGGGCCCGGTACAACCTTGGTGCTGCCTCCGGGTGGGTCTTGTTGGAGCTGGCCCTAGAAGGTCCAACTCGTCCTGCAGATCTTGCGGCGTCGTTCTTGGTCACCCCTGGAGGGATGAGTCAAGTAATTGCCTCCCTCGAAAAAAAGGGACTTGTGGAAAAAGTAAGGGATTCCCAAGATCGCAGGTCGCTGCTGGTAGCCCTCACCGACAAAGGTCGTGCCCTGGTCAAAAAGCAGCTCCCGGAGTTACGTCAGGCCCTAGAGGGAATCGAGGAACAAATCGGAAAGCGCCGTCTAGAAGGGCTTTGCACCACCCTAGAAGACTTTCTTGCAGCCCTCGACCCCCTATCTTCCGGACCGGAATAAGCCTTCCCGCTTCGAGAACGGCGAGGGCACACTCCTCCTCTAATCGCAAGCGCTACACGGCTTACGACGTTACGAGCCAGACTCTGACCAGGATTCCTCCGGGTTTTCCTCGTCAATCTTGTCGACGACTTCTCCACTTATAGCATCGACTGCAACATAGCCTCGCCTCTTGGGACGCGGCTCGTCACCTGAGTACGCCAACAAACGCCACACGGGGCGGGAGAGGATACCTTTCCAACCAATGCTGATAGAAGATGGTCCCACCGGAAATGACAAGCTAGCTGCGGCACGAAGAATCGCTTCCCTCTCGGAGATTTTCAACTGCCATGAGCATGCAAACATGTAGAGGGCGACCCCGATTCCAATCAAAGAGGCAGCAATCCATCCACCGTTGGAGTAAGAGTCATCGGCTAAGTACACAACTGCAATTCCCCCCAACGAGGCTGCCATCACAAAAGCCGCCCCGTAAGCACGTCTCCTTATATCGGGAAACTCGTACTCCTCTCCGATGGCTCCGGGAACGAGATCCGCTGGAATGTCTACCGAATCGCCGGCCTTTTGCTCGTTCGAGGTCATCGAGACTTGGTAGGGTTCTGCTCAAGGTCTCCCAAGGCGGCTGTCAGCTTCTCGTAAGTGGTTCTCAAGTCCTCGGGTAGAACCTTCGTATCTGCGACGACGGGCATAAAGTTGGTGTCCCCTGACCATCTCGGCACTATGTGCATGTGAAGATGACCTGGAAACCCGGCACCGGCGACCCTCCCAAGATTCATTCCTAGGTTGAAACCATCTGGAGAGTAAGCACGCCGTAGTGCAGCAACTACCTCCCCACAGAGCTCCATAAGAGCCCCCCGCACCCGAGAGTCTAGCTCTTCTATAGAAGACGCGTGCGCGTATGGAGCGACCATCGTGTGGCCGACGTTATATGGGTAAATGTTCAAGACCGCAAACACAGATGGCCGTCGAGCAACAAGCATCGCTTCCCGGTCGTTACCTGCGTTTGGAAGCTCGCAAAAGATGCATGCCTCCTCGCCGGAAGGAACTGCCGATGCCCCCTCGATGTATGCCATCCTCCAGGAAGCCCAGAGCCTATCCATTCAAGTTTTCTCCGCAACTTCTGACTCTATTCGCGACAGAATTTCCTGTATTGGCACTCCCCTCGTGTCAGAGCCATCCCGCGTCCTTAGACCAGCCGTACGCGCCAGGACATCGCTATCACCGACAACCGCTACGTACGGCACCTTTTCCAGCTGAGCCCTCCTGACTTTGTTCGACAAAGTCTCTCTAGAGTTGTCAACTTCGACACGGATCCCTCGAAGCGCAGCTTCTTTTGCGATACTCGCCGCGTACTCGAAGTGCCTATCCGCCACAGGCAAAATCTTGAGCTGCACCGGGGCAAGCCAGGTAGGGAAAGCGCCCGCAAAGTGCTCGATGAGGATTCCAAAGAAGCGCTCTATCGAGCCGTACATAGCCCTGTGAATCATGATCGGACGGTGGCGAAGGTTGTCCGGACCCATATACTCAAGATCGAACAACTCCGGCAAGTTGAAGTCGAGCTGAATAGTGGATAACTGCCAATTACGGCCAATCGCGTCGGCGACGTGGATGTCGATCTTGGGTCCGTAAAAAGCCCCACCTCCTTCGTCCACCTCGTACCGCAATCCAGTCTGCTCCAGGCCCGAAGCGAGTGCGGCCGTTGCCCTCTCCCATATCTCTTCCGACCCCACCGACTTGTCGTGTGGCCGGGTGGAAAGATTTGCCGAAAAGCGATCGAACCCGAAGGTTCCGACCACTCTGGTCATGAACTCGATTAGAGATACAATCTCGGCATCAAGCTGCTCGTCAGTACAGAAGATGTGAGAGTCGTCTTGCGTGAAACCTCTAGTCCTGAGAAGACCGTGTATGACCCCTGAGGGTTCCATTCTGTACACGGTTCCTAGCTCAAACAGCCTAAGTGGAAACTCACGATACGAGCGTGTGCGGCTTTTGTAGATCATCACGTGGAAAGGGCAGTTCATTGGCTTTGCGTAGTACGAAGCGCCTTCCACCTCCATTGGCGGAAACATCAAGTTCGCGTAGAAGTCAAGGTGCCCGCTGGTTTCCCACAGTACCGAGCGGGCAAGGTGGGGGGTGTATACCAGCTTGTACCCTGCGGCCTCGTGCTCTTGGCGTGAGAAGTCTTCGAGAATTTTCCGAACCGCGGCGCCCTTTGGATGCCAGAGTGCAAGACCGCTGCCGAGCTCGTCTGGAAAGGAAAACAAATCGAGCTCGACGCCGAGGCGACGATGATCTCGCCGGGCCGCTTCTTCCAGTCGCCTAAGATGACTCTCCAGATCCTCTCGAGTAGCCCAACAGGTACCGTAAACGCGTTGCAACTGACGGTTGCGGGCATCGCCCCGCCAATACGCTCCTGCCACCCTCATCAGCTTGAAATGCCGAACCATCCCTGTGGAAGGAACGTGGGGGCCTCTACACAGATCCACAAAGTCAGGGGGATTCCGGTAGATGCTAACCACGCTCTCTCCAGCCCCTTCGCCTTCATCGACCGACTCGATGATCTCTACTTTGTAAGGCTGATCCGCGAAGATCTTTAGCGCCTCGCTCTTGGAGATCTCCTCTCGAATAAAGGGGCGGTCGGCTTCGACGATCTCTTTCATCTGTTCTTCGATCCGAGACAGATCGTCGTCGGTAAAAGGCCGCTCGACGTCGAAGTCGTAAAAAAAGCCGTCATCAGTAGCTGGGCCAGTGGCGAACTTGGTACCCGGATACAGGCTCAGCACTGCGTTCGCCAGGATGTGGGCAGCCGAATGCCGCAAAACAGAGAGACCCTCCGGGTCTTTCGAGCTTATGAGCCTTATGTTTTCTTTCCCTGCCACTGCCGACGAGATGTCGACTAACTTGCCGTCCGCTACCGCAGCCACTACCTCCCCGGCTAACGAGGGAAAAAGACGACTGATGGCCTGCGCGATGGTGCCATCGTTTCCGACATCTTTGGGTTCAAACCCGGGCGCAACGATCTTGGGCACTGAACTCCTCTTAGAACAAAAGCTACTTGTCAATCCAGTCTGCCCACACGAGCGGCGTTGTGGGCAAAGCTAAGGTATTGCTTGTGCCACTGCGAGATAAAAACGATAAAACCAAATCTTGCACAATTACGAGCACGAGCTATGTGACAACTCGATGCAGCGAGCCAGAATGGACGTCCTATTGTGTACTAGCAGCTTGTAATAGTTCGCTAACGGCCGTCTTTTGAAGCAGTAGCCACATTCTATGCCACATGTCTGGAGAATCCTCTGTGTTGGTGAACAAAAGCGATCCCTCAGTTTCGCGAGTGTCGTCATCGCACTTCTACCTCAGAACTAATGCCTCGAAAGTCACAGTGATCTTTTTTGCCTTGACCTTGGTGACATCCTCATGTTCAGGGTTGAAAAAGAGCGCTCCTCCCAGCCTTTTCGAAGAAGTAGCGAGCGGCGTGGGGATCGATTACACCCAGTTCAGACCATACGAGTGCTTCGACCCGCCGCCTTGTGGACCGCTTTATATGTCCGGTGGCGCTGCATCGGGCGACTATGACAACGACGGCTATGTCGACCTGGTGGTGACGCGGGTAAACGAGTTTCCGATCCTCTACAGAAACGATGGAAACGGCCACTTCACGGATGTCACAGCTGGATCGGGCCTGAACATTCCAGAGGCTCGACGCACCAACGGTGCTGCTTTTGTAGACGTGGACTCCGACGGATGCTTGGACTTGGCTATGACAGTCCTCTACTCCCACCGCAACCTATTGTTTATGGGAGACTGTCGCGGCCACTTTAGGGAAGAGGGACTCCAGAGAGGTTTTGCGGAGGAACGGGCCGAACCAAGCGTCTACGGGTATGGTATTGCGGCCGGCGACTACGACAAGGACGGATACGTCGACTTGTACGTCGGCGAATGGAGGTTCGACCTCACCTTCCCTGGAGCCCCTTCTGACTCCAAGCTGTTGCACAATCTTGGTGCTGCTGCACCTGGACACTTCGAGGATGCTTCGTCAAAAGCGGGAGTCACCCCACAAAAAATAGGGGGTCTGCTGACCGGCAGGTTCTGGTGGACGCCAGCCTTTGTCGACTTGGACAACGACGGCTTCCAAGACCTGTTATTAGTTGGTGACTTCGCCTCCACCAAACTGTACTGGAACAACGGAGACGGAACCTTCACTGAGTCCACGATGAAGGCTGGCGTGGGGACCGAAGAGAACGGGATGGGCTTAGCCCTCGGTGACTTTAACAACGATGGCTTTATCGACATCTTCGTGAGTTCGATTTTTCAAACCCACCAGTGCGAGGTCGCCAAGAACGAGGAGGAAATCTGTGCCCACTGGGGAACGAGTGGTAATCGTCTGTTCAAGAACAATGGAAACAGGACATTCGAAGACGTAACCGACAAAGCAGGGGTTCGCAACGGTCGTTGGGGATGGGGTGCCTCCTTTTTGGACTACGACGACGATGGCTTCTTGGACATAGTTCAAACAGCCGGCCAGTTCTACCCGTACCCCGACTTCCGGGCAGACAACTTCTATGACGATCCTAGTTTTTTGTGGAAAAACCTAAACGGCAATACATTCGCCGACGTATCACGCGACGCTGGATTAGACAAAGTCAGGAGGGGTAAGGGGCTCTTGGTAATGGATTTTGACCACGACGGTCTACAAGACGTATTCGTGGTTCAGAACTCCGACAAACCAAAGCTGTACCGGAACCTAGGCGCTCAGCCCCGAGGCAATTGGATCGAGGTGGAGCTTAAAGGAGCCGGTCCCAGCGAAAAGGGCTCGAATCTTCAGGGTATAGGAGCTGTAGTAAAGGTCGCTCCTTCAGGTGGACCCCACGTACTCACGGCACAATCTGTAGGTGGATCGAGCTTTCTTGGTCAGAACTCGCCGGCGCTGCACTTCGGGATTGGAACGAGCACCGAAGCTCGGAAAGTCGAAGTTTACTGGCCTGTCTCTGGATGCCACCAAGAATCACAAAATGTGCCAGCGCGCTCGCGGATTCTCTTTAGCGAGCAGGAGTGCCTTCGAGCGCGGCCTCGCCAGGCCGGCTGAAAACCCTCGCCAACCCATTCTCTTTGAGAAGACCGGCGCGCCTCAGCTCTCCTACTCCGCCAAGGACTAAGACAGTGGGAACGAGGTTTAGCACAAAGTGCCACAGAATCCGATTTCCACTAGCCCAAGGAGACGGAAATTTGTATGCGAGGCCAAAATACGTTGTTACACCGCGCGGGATTCCAAAGAGGTACCACGTGCTCGTCAGAAGCGCGTGTTCTATGAGGTGGAATCCTTCGACATAGTACGCCCATGTAGCCCAGCGCCGTGAACTCTTGTTGACTCCCGCTTTCTTCAGGGCGTCTACCATTGCCACCAGTCCTGCGAAGAACACTCCGTTGCCAAGCAGATGTAGGACCTCGTTCCCCGACTGGAGTCTAGCCTGGGGATCGAAAAAAGTGGTCAGCCCCCTCTGCGCGGCCAAAGCCCATGGGGACAGCCAAGGAAACGAGTAGGGGTGCCTTACCCAGAAGCCAGCCTGCAGAATATGCTCAAGCGTGTGAATAACTTGAAACACTACCGTTCCGTAGACGAGAAATAAAAAATACTGTTCAGCTGCCCGGGCTTTCCCGTTGCGAGAGTTTCTGAAGTACCCTACTAAGCCGACCGAAGCTACAACAAAGAGGAGAACGGTGAGTCCTCCGGCTAATAGGTTGATTCCAGTAGGCTTGTTATACAGATCGGCTCGAGTCTGTGCTAGCACTTTCCCTCCTGCCAAGAAAGATTTTTCAATAAGAATTTTGCGCGCCACTATCTTATACCACAGTTGCTCATCCGCAGGCCTGTCTCGCCTTCTATGCCTTGAGGCCCCCGCTGAATACGGATTACCTAGGGCAGAACCGGCATCCTTTATTCCACAAAGCAGGGGCGGTTTCGTCGGAGCTACATCAGTAGAAGGGGCAACAGTATGAGAGTCGAGTCGCCAGCCCGCGTCCTAGTAGCTCCTCGAAAGCTCGACTCACGCACCGTCGAAGCTGACATACCCGAAACCGGTGGCCTACTCGAAGTCGAAGCTTGCGGCCTTTGCGGCACGGACCATGAACAGTACAGCGGTGCCCTGCCTGGTCCTTTTCCTTTCATTCCGGGCCACGAGATTGTGGGCACGGTACGGGAGATGCCTCCCCAAACCGCTAAACGACTCGGAATAAATCCCGGCGAGCGTGTAGCTGTAGACATTTTTCAGTCCTGCAGAGCGTGCTCAGCTTGCGAAGAGGGCGACTTCCGGCACTGCCGAACTCACGGACTCCTAGACAGCTACGGTTTCATTTCCATCACGAAACCTCCTTCGCTTTGGGGAGGATATTCCCGGTTCGTATACCTGAGCGAAGACGCCGTCGTTCATCGGGTTCCCGCCTCCGTCGATCCTGTAGTGGCGACTCTTTTTAATCCTCTAGGGGCTGGAATTAGATGGGCAGTGAAAGTGCCCCGACTTGAACCCGGAGAAACTGTAGCTATCTTGGGGCCAGGTATAAGGGGGATCTCGGCGCTCGCCGCATGCAAATCCGCAGGTGCGGGGTTCGTGCTAGTTACCGGAAAAGGTGAGCGTGACGCGGTTCGGCTCAGAGTAGCCTCGGAGTTTGGAGCCGACGCAATAGTCGACATAGATAGGGACGATCCCGTCAGGGTACTCAAAAAGGAAGCGGGTGGCCTGGCTCACGTTGTCGTCGATGTCACAGCCAAAGCACCCGGTGCTCTCGCCCAGGCAGTAAGCATGTCAGCGCCAGGAGGTCGCATAGTGCTTGCCGGCACGAAAGGGTCGGCTGACACCCCAGGATTCATCCCGGACATGGTGATCTACAAAGAGCTCACGATCATCGGCGCCCTAGGAGTCGACTCAGCTTCTTATGAGGAAGCCCTTCGACTCATTGCATCTCGGCACTATCCATTCGAAGACTTACCGCGCCAGGTAGTGGGATTGGAAGGCGCCGAGGAAATCCTGCGTACTATGGGGGGAGAAACCCACCTTGAACCACCCCTGCACGCGGTAATCGCTCCGCAAGACTAAGCCAACAGCCTTTCGAGCTAGCACTAACAGCACGAGCGTTCCTTAAGACCCGGCTCTGAGCACGACCTAGAACCCCCCTAGATCACTCGGGCGGCGCTGTTCTCTTATCAGAAAGCACCTTCCCGCTCCCCCTTGACTTGTATGTTACTCGCAGGTAACATCGATGTCGAAGGAGGCTCATTATGAAATTTTTTTCGTTTCACTTGATGCCGTGGCCGTATCTGCCTTCTGACTACGATGGGCCCGCCTGGATCACGTGTCCAAACGATCTTTACGACCCAGCCCGTGGCCACGATTTATACAACCGCTACCTCGACGAACTAGAGTTCGCAGAGCAACTGGACTTTGACGGAATAGTGGTAAACGAACACCACCAAAACGCCTATGGCCTCATGCCCAGTCCTAATTTGTTTGCGGCCGCTCTTGCACGCCGCACACATAAAGTGAAAATCGCTGTTGTCGGTAACGCCTTGCCGTTATACAACCCTCCCACCAGAGTTGCAGAAGAATACGCAATACTAGATGTTTTGTCCGGGGGCAGACTGATCGCGGGGATGGTGGTCGGGGGTGGACCAGAGTACTACAGCTTTGGAATCAATCCTGCAGAGGCCAGGAGGCGATTCAGCGAGGCACTGGACCTGATCGTAGAGGCATGGACCAAACCCGGCCCCTTTGAGTTCAACGGAGAATTCTACAAACTCAGATACGTCAATCCATGGCCCAAGCCGCTCCAGAAGCCGCACCCACCCATCTGGATTCCAGGAATCGGATCTGTCGAGACGATGGAGCTTGTAGCCGAGAGAGGTTACTCATACACCGGAATTCCCTTTTTCCACTTCGAGGTCTTCGAGAAGAACTACGCTTTGTTTCGCCGCATATGGGTAGAGCGGGACCGCAAGCCAGACCCCGAGGCACTGGGATGGCTCGTGCCAATCTTCGTGGGCGAAACCGATGCAGAGGCACGGCGTCGATTTGAAGAGCACTTCTGGTACTTTGCGCACAAGCTCTTGGACGGCGTACAGATCAACCCCCCTGGCTATACAAGTGCCCAATCCGCAATGCGTATCAGGAGCGCCATGTCCCGCTTTATGCTCTCAGTCAGAACATGGGAAGAGGTCGAGTCTGGCATGTACGCTATCGTCGGATCTCCTCAGACTGTGGCCGAGAAACTCGCTTTAGGGATAGAAAAGCTTGGCGTCGGGCACCTGCTAGGCCTTTTCCAGCTGGGTACCCTTCCTCATGAAGCAACAAAAGCCAATCTGGAGCTGTTCTCCGCAGAAGTTATGCCAGCGCTTAGAAGGGAGTTTCCAGGAGGTCCGACATGGCCGGAGGGCTAAGACAGTGGAACGAGTAAAAGTTGACGGAGTGACCGTCCGGGTCTTCAAAGAAGGATCTGGCCCAGAAGTCATCTATTTTCACTCGGGATTCGGTGAAATGGGGCCTATCCGGTTCTTAACAGAGCTAGCCGCTTCGGGTTTTACGGTTGTGGCCTTGGAGATGCCAGGGTTCGGTGCCTCTGAATCCTCCAGGGATTGGCACAAGATAGAAGATGCGATTTTCTTTTACAGAAGGGCCTTGGACACCCTAGAGATCGACTATCCTGCTCTCGTTGGCCAGTCTCTCGGGGGATGGATTGCGGCAGAGATAGCTGTGTGGTTCCCCGAACGTGTGAGGGCTATGGTTCTCATAGACTCAGTGGGACTCTATGTCGAAGGAGAACCAATTCACGAGCTCTTCGGCGTGGAGCCGATCAAGCTCATGCCCCTTGTCTTTCCTTCGGGAGGCAACATCGTAGAACATGTGGTCCCTGCGTTAGAGGGAAACCTCGACTCGGACTCGGTACTGCTTCATTTCTTCCGGGCGATGGAGGCGACCGCTGCTATTGGATGGTCGCCATACATGCACGACCCAAAACTGAGGGAGCGTCTGAAGACCGTGAGAGCTCCAGCACTCGTCATTCATGGGGAGAAGGATGGCATAGTTCCTGTGGCTCACTCGGAGGTCTACGCGGCAGAACTCCCCAAAGCGAGACTTGAAATACTGGATGGTCTAGGACACCTTCCTGCCCTAGAGCAGCCCTCTATGGTGGCTGGAATAGTAACTGATTTCCTTCGGTGAACATGAGCGGCGGCGAGACTCGGAAAACTTCGGGGGCCGCCTTCGAGAATCGCACCAGCCATTACCGTATTCCATTGCTAACTGAAGAAGAAGCCCGCAGGGCTTTAGAGAAAGCCGGGGTTCCAACGGTAATATCCTCGCTCAATATCTCCAGAGCCCTCGCCAACTCCGATCTACTCATAAAGATCGCGACCCAACCTACATCGCTACTCATGACCCAGGCAGAAATTGAGCCCCGCCTTCGGGAGCTCATTATTTTGAGGACTGCTTGGAACAACGCTTGTGAGTACGAGTGGACACAGCACTACCACTTCGCCCGTGCGCTCGGAGTATCCGACGACGAGATAATGGCTGTAAAGAACTGGCAGTCATCGGATCTCTTCGACGAAGATGCCACGGCGGTGCTCGAGCTATCCGACACTCTAGCGAAAGGAAACTCCGTAGACGACGACGTATGGGGCAGCCTCGTCTCAGCTTTAGGGGGCGAGATGTTGGCGTTAGAAGCCGCAGCTATCGCAGGGGCTTGGACGATGGTCGCTTACGTTCTCAAGGCGGCAAGAATCCCCCTCGAAGAGGGTCAGCCCGTATGGCCTCCCGATGGAACCAAACCCCAAAACGCGCGAGCCGCGGGTTCATAAGAAGACGAAGACGACCGCGTGGTCCTTACTACGAGGCGTAGATCTCCTCGATGAGCGAGGCGTATTTCTGAACGATGTTCCGTCGCCTCACCTTCAGGGTGGGAGTGATCTCCCCGCCATCAATGGTGAACGGCTTGTCTAAGATCTTGAATTTCTTGATCGATTCAGCACTAGAGAAGTGCGAATTGACCTCGTCGATGATCTTTTGGACCTCCGCTTGGAGGTCTTCGTCGTTTACGAGCTCCGAGAGGGATCCGGACTTGCCCTTGGACGCTGCCCATTTCTCCGCGGCCTCTTGATCTAGAGTTATAAGAGCCGCCAAAAATTTTCGTCCGTCCCCTACTACCACTGCTTGGTCGATCAAGGGTGCCAACTGAAGGCGCGACTCAAGCTCTTGAGGAGCAACGTTCTTCCCGCCTGCAGTGATAATCAGATCTTTCTTGCGATCGGTGATCGTCAGATAACCATCGTCGTCCTGGGTTCCGATGTCTCCAGAGTGCAGCCATCCGTCAATCAGTGTCTCGCTGGTGGCCTCAGGGTTCTTGTAGTACCCCCTGAAGACGTTTCCGCCTTTCACTAAGATCTCACCGTCTTCGGCGATCTTTACAGTAACTCCGGGGATCGGTGGTCCGACGGTGCCGATTTTTATCTTTTCGGCCGGATTGACGCTCGTAGGACCGCAGTCTTCGGTTTGGCCATAGCCTTCCCGTATTCGAACTCCAATGGCATGGAAGAATTTGCAGACCTCTGTGTTGAGAGGCGCAGCACCAGAGAACGCCATACGAACCGAGTTCATCCCAAGCTGAGAGCGAATCTTAGAAAACACGAGTCGGTCGAAGACGGCCAGCTGCAAAGCGTCCAAAATTCCAATCGAACGGCCTGCCTGCTCGGCCTCGACCGCTTTGAGGCCCAATTCGATGGCCTTCGTAGCGAGGGTGTGGCGAAGTCCCGTCGACTCTTCGATCCCCTCTTTTATGCGGTTGTACGCCTTCTCCCAAACCCGGGGAACCGCCACCATGATAGTTGGCTGGCAGTCCTGCAAATCCCGTACGAGGGTGTCGATCGACTCGGCAAACCAAGTAGTGGTGCCGTTCGCGATCTGGCTGAAGTGACTCACTAGCCGCTCGAGGATGTGGCTCAGCGGGAGAAACGACAACGACCTGTCGTACTCGTTAGCTTCTACAACCTGCTGCAGAGAGCGGACGGTCCATGCGATGTTGCCATGAGTAAGCTCTACACCCTTAGGCATCCCGGTAGTCCCCGAGGTGTAGACAAGCGTGGCGAGGTCGTCCGGAGACACGGCCGAGGACCGCTCTTCGTAAAGCTTTGGCTCTTGGGAGTCGAGTTCTCTCCCTAACTTGCGGACTTCATCAAAACCGACTACGAAGTCGTCGTCGACACTTCCATCCATCAACACCACCCGCTGGACGGTCTCCAGCTTTTCTCGAAGATCGAGAATCTTCTGAGCGAATCCCGTGTTTTCGCACACAATGTAGCGCGCCTCAGAGTGATTTAGGATGTAGACGATCTGGTCCGACGCAGAGGTCTGATATATCGGAACGGTAACGCCGCCCATGGTCATACAACCCAGATCAGCCATGTGCCACTCAGGTCGGTTGTTAGAAAAGACAGCCATCATTTGACCGGGCTCGAAACCCATTGACACCAGACCGAGCCCGAATTCTCTAACCGCCCTGTAGTACTCGTTCCAGGTGATCGACTCCCAAAGCCCGCCTTGACGTCGACGCTTAAGGGCAGCGCGATCCCCCAATCTCTCCACTTGCTCGTGGAACATCTTTACAATCGTTTCATCGCTCACAGCCTCGACCTCCGAATAGACTCGCCCAACGGGTATCGTGGAGCGCAATTAACGCTTGAATTATGCACTTAAATGCAGAGCCGGTCTATGGACAGCTGCGTGGTGCTCCGAATAAGTATCGGAGAAGGAAGATATCGAACGGCTTTGGATAGGCGGTCGCTGGTGGAAAAGGCACAAACCGCGAGCAAGCTAAATTTGGTTAAAAAACTCCTGTGTACCGGGCGCCGAATTGTGGCGTTGTCAGTCGCCACTGGAATAATAGCTATCGCTCCTATTGCAGCATCTCCTCCTGCGACAGGCCAGACCTCATCCGAATCAGCTCTAGAGATCGAGGCAGAGATAGAAGGCGCCAAGCTCGCTCAAGGAGCCGAGACGCCCGTAAAAGTCGTGGCTTCCGAGCCGACTAGGATCAGGATCGTCGCTACGAACAAGGGATCAACACCTCGAGAATTGAGCGGGATACGCTTTGAGGGAAAGGTAATCGGCATCCCCGTGTTCAGGTGCGACGTTATAGCGCCCATACTGGTGCCTCCCGGCCAGAGCGTCGAGCGCAGCTTCGAGATAGAGCCCGCTTGCCTTCGAGACCAAGCCACCGGTCTGGTTCCTGCGTGGCTGACTGTGAATGGTCCTCAACAAATTCCTTTACGACGGTGGGCACTAGTCCTCGACATTAAGGGGAGCCTCAAGAGTATCTACGGTCTAAGTGGGCTGTTCATAGTGGTCGTCACGCTCTTTGCACTCGCCTCTCTACTCGCAGCACTCGTCCGCCAGAAGTTACCTAGTAACCGATTTTCTCGTGCAATGCGCTTTATGACAGTAGGGCTAGGAGTCGGGTTCTCGCTAGTTTTCGTTCTTGCATCTGCCGCCGTAATGGTGCCTGAGGCAGAAAACTGGATTCCGATCGTTGTAATTCCTGCAATCGTTTCGACGGTAGCAGGTTATCTGTCACCCTCGCCCCAACGAGAGAGAGATGCTCGTATTACCGCTGCTGAGAGTACACAGCTCATGCCTCAACCGTGGCTGGGACCAGAGAAGACCGACGTTCTTCCGCAAGCAGCCAAGACATATCCCGCTCAGCCTTTGACGACTCAGTCCGGCCAGCCGACCCCAGAAACTAAGCATGTGTCCGGTGCCGAAACCGAAACTGGTGACTCTATTTTGCAACGAACTCCGACCTCTTCTGCATCAGCAACGGTAATTCCCCCTCAAACGACAGCGCCTGTATCCCAGCCACGGTTTATCCCTACTAAAAAAGTGCGCCCGGCCTCTTCTGTAGAGAGCACAGGCGACACCGATGGAGGCGAGGCTTCAGGCGAGCTCACGGGAGACAAAAGTTGAGCGCTCCGCCGAGCCCAGAGGTCTCCGAGGTCCTGGCCGCCTACGAGATAGAAGGCGAGATTGGACGAGGATCTTGGGGTGTTGTATTGAAAGCGAGACATCGTCAGCTCGGAAGAGAGGTGGCGGTCAAGCAATTACCCGTTGACTTCTCATCGCAGGAAGAGGTAAGACGCAGATTCGTAAACGAGGCTCGCCTTTTAGCCTCTCTCGACCATCCCCACATCGTTCCGGTATATGACTACATAGAAAAAGAGGGCGTCTGCCTTCTAGTGATGGAGTACCTCCCCGGCGGAACGGTGTGGAAGCGATTCAACGCTGAAGGATTCGACTACATAGACTCGGTCTCTATTGCCCTTGCCACGTGCGCGGGCCTTCACTATGCGCATCGCCACGGCGTCTTGCATCGAGACATAAAGCCGGAAAATCTAATTTTTTCCTCGTCTGGAATTCTCAAAGTCACCGACTTTGGGATCGCCAAAGTGCTCGGGGCAGCGTCGACCATGGGTACCCGAGCCGGCGAAGTACTCGGCTCGCCAGCCTACATCGCTCCCGAACAAGCGACTGGCACAGAGCTCGGCCCGTTCACTGATGTTTACGCAACCGCTGTCGTGCTCTACGAGCTGCTCTCGGGTCGTCTACCGTTTCCTGACGACGGCGACCCCCTTATGGTCATGTACCGACACGTCCACGAGGCACCTAGGCCTCTAAAACGAGTGGCTCCAGAGGTCCCCGATGCAATTGCCCAGGTAGTCATGCACGGGCTGTCAACTTCGAAAGAAAACCGGTATCAAACCGCCGAGGAGTTCGGAGTGGCATTGGCCGAGGCAGCGACTGCAAGCTTTGGCCCCGGATGGCTCCAGAGCTCTTCTATCCCCGTAATGGGGAGCAGCGCCATAATAGCTGCCACCGAACGAATAACGTTTTCCCTAGAAAACATAGCCCCAAAGAAAGCCCCAAATGATGAGGTTTTGGCCTCAGAAAGCGGGCTGCCTGCCCTCGCCGTACCACCAAACCGCCCGCAACCAGAAACCGTCTTGCAGCAGTACGAATACCCTCTCTCAGCGCAGCCCCAGGCGCTCTCTCCAGCCGAAGCTTTTAGCGGAAGAGAAGAAAAATTGACTCCTGGCGTATCGAGGATGGCGTCGGTAGCCCTAGTAATCTCGCTGGTGCTTGGTGTAATAGCTGTGCTACTCGCTTTTCTTGGGCCCTCAAAGACAACTCCGTCGATACCGGCATCGAATATCGGAGGGGTTTCACTCTCGGTACAGGGCACATCCATAAAAGACCAGGTCGTCACAGCAGACTTCCAACGGCCAGTAGACTTCCGAATCGAACTCCCTCCAGGCCGGACACTGGAGATTCCAGACACTGCCAAGCTGGTAGCCACAGCCTCGCTACCGGGCGGCATATTGGTGCCGATGCACTCACAGCCGGTCAGGAAGGAAGGGGATACGTTCGTGTTCCTTTTCGAGGGAAGGCAGTTCAAATACTTGGTCGCCGGAAAGACGACTCTTTATTTGAAGTTGGAAGCTACTAATTCGGAGACTAACCGTGCCCCACTACCCGAACTGCAAGGAGCGGCAGTGCAGCTACAGCCTGTCAGCAAGAACCTGTTCGCGATCCCGACCATTGTGGCGTCTCTTACGCTCCTGGCCGTCTTGGCGTATGTCGAAGCTCTCCTTATACCTCTAAAACGCAGAAAGAAGCGAGTAGGGCCTGTCATAGGACTGGGCGCTTTGGCGGCAGTGGCAGGAATCGCGCTGGGATACCTCGGATGGGCTCTCGGGACGATAGATCCCAGCGCCGTGGTTACGGCTCTAGGGGCCCTCCTATTCGCAGCGTCCGGCGTCGCGCTGGGGCTTTGGGCATTTCTCTCTCCATCCCAGCACAGCTAGATATTCATCCAACACGATCGAAACCTTTTTCCGATAGCAACGAAACGCACAATAGATATTCCCCCTGACGCATGTGGGTGCGGCTGGGATCGAACCAGCGGCCTCTGCCGTGTGAAGGCAGCGCTCTCCCGCTGAGCTACGCACCCGTGCCAAACCAGCGCTCGCTGCAGGAGACGTGAGACCCTAATTTCTTAGAGCGCCGCCTGGCGTTAGTAACGGAAAGATTAGTCAACGCGTTTGGTAGAGCGAATCCAATTCGGCGGCGCAGCCCATTCGCAGTAAGGACAATAGAAGTCATGACTGCTCGCGACAGAAGAAACAAAAAAGATTTTCCCGAGTCTCGCAGATCAATTGTGCGCGGCGCTCCTTACAGTGCAATCATTACCAAAGGAGGGCTCGAAAACTTTCAGCGCGTACCAGTGCCGCCTCCTTCTAGTGGTTCAGTTGGACCCGAACCAACTCCAGGCTCCGGGCAGCTCTTTGAAACTGAATCAGCACAGTCCCAGCAAACTGCTACGCCCGAGAACACTCCCCATAAACATCCGTCTGCTCCTAAAGTCTCCTTCGGCGGTCGTCCGACCCTAGGTAGGCGCCCTGTCGTAGTAGCAGCCTCAGCTATTGGAGCCACAGTCGTGGTCGGGGCTGTCGCAGTGGTCATTGGAGCACGGCTTCTCGCCAGTCAAAGCACAACTCGACAGCCACCGGCTACCGCAGAGGTACCTGCTGAAACAAGCCCGCCACCCGTAACTGGCGAAACTATGCCCAGTGAACAGCGCATCCAAATGGGCAGCTACCAGGTAGTGGTGCCCAGGGGATGGCAGCTAGCAGGGCAGGGGGCAGGCTCGGTTCAACTACGCAATCCCGCTACAGCAGCTACTATCGAAATTAGAATTCCATACAGCGGTTCGCACGCGGGACTAAGACCGCAATGCCAACAGCCCCAGACACCGGTTCCCAGCACCACTTTGACTCCTTCTCCAACTCCCACCAACTCTCCTGCGCAATCCTCATACTCGATTCGAGGCAGGAGCACAGTACCTGTCGCTGACTCGACAGGAGAGATGGAAGACGGAGATTTGCGATGCCCCGAAGGAGGCACTCGCAAATTCGCTACCGTTCTAGCGTCCAGCGCTGCAATCGGAATCAGTTATTTGGGTGACCCCACCGACCTACGCTTTTTACTTCCTGATCTAATCAAAAAGCTATAGATCTTTCTAAAGGACAACCGTTGGTCCCAGCCTGAGGGGGCAGACAAAATTGAAGATGGTAACTCTAAATACCACTCCTTTAGCAAAACTAGGATTCTTAGTCCTGAGCCTTTGTCCTCGGGATCGAACAACGGTCTGGGGAATGCGCGCCTATGAAATCTTCGGACCCTCGAAGGTTAGCTGCACAGCACAGTCCCGAATAGCCGGGTAAACAAAGTAATCGCCCGAGATAGACCCTGGAGTACCTTTACCGACCATCACCTGTCGCAACGCTCTCCGACTTCCGGGAACCATAGGAACCGACGATTCCACCCTGAAAGACCCGTCCTCTCCACCCGGACCCTCGAGAATCGAGTTAGTGAAGGTATCTTCTACCCTGACTCCAGCCTCGATAATAGTCACTACGAGTTCATGCTCCTGGGGAGAGATGTGCTCTCCGCACGAGTCCGCCTTGATCCTAAATAGGACCCGATAGCGCCCTTCTAACCAAGAAGCCGGCGGCGGCTTTGCCGTAAAGGGTGCTGGAGTAGCAGGATTCGGCGGGATCGTCTGTAGAACCGGTGTGGGGGTGGGTGCATCGGTGATCAAGAATCCCGACCCTGCAACAGGGGTCGGAAGCGTGATCTCGGGAGATGGCTCGCTATCTGGAAGTCGAGGACTCCTCGATATCAACATCGCCGCCGTGGTGCCGACTGCTACGGCCGCCACGACAACTACCCCCATTATCGCCGCCCTCTTTTTCATGTCAGTATCGTCGTCCCCGCAAAATCAGGAATCTGGCTAGCGCACATATTTTCAAGATAGCTGCGCGCCTTTCTACCGGTCCCATCTCAGCTCACTCGTACGCCAACAACAGTTGCTCTTTTGGGGGTCATAGGTATCGCGTTATGTATCCCTTGCGTGCAAAAGCATCCAAGCTCCTCTTTGCAACCCACACCATTACCAAAAGGTATATGCCATTTAGCGCCAGAGAGATCCCTACCCAATCCCATCGGAGCGGGCCACCCGCCAAAACTTGCCTCATACCCTCGAATATGTAGGAGGCCGGCCAGAAGCGGGCCGCCGCGACCAGAGGCCTAGGTAAAACAGATACGGGGAAAAACACTGCCGAGATAGGCATGAAAATGAAAGCTAACCCCCAAGCGAGTACCTCGGCCCCCTTTCCGAGTCTTAGGACAAGGACAATCGTCATCAGCCCGAGAACTAGCGCAGTGACAAGCAGGCTAGCGACAAAAGGAAGCAGTGCCACCCCCAATGTGGTCACGTTGAAAGAGTACGCAGCCCATGCTACGAACGCAATAAGGCCCCAGCCCACGCCGACTTTTAAGAAGCCAAATACGGTCGCACCAGCGAGGTACTCAGCCGAGCTTAGTGGAGTCGCCAACACGTTGAGAACGTTACGGCTCCAAGATTCTTCTAGTATCGCGATCCCTATGGCGAGTTTGCCTCTGAACATGATGTCCCAAAGAAGCATTCCCCCGAGAAGAAACGAGGCGGCAACAGCAAGGTCTGGGGAAAGATTTCTGAGATAGACCGTGAGAAAGCCCCAAAGCACTACATCCACTAGAGGCCAGAAAAACATCTCGAAGTTTCGGAAAGGAGAATGTAAGGTCACGTAGAACTGCCTTAAAAAAGACCCCCGAATTCGCTGAAATGTCCTACTGCTCACGGGAAACAGCTCCTTCTGGCCGCCTCTAGACCGTGGGCCTTTGGTTCCTACCCACCTCTGCCAACTCTATGAAAGCATCCTCTAGATCTTCGGCCCCCAAGGTCTCGGCCACGTGGTGTGGGGATCCATCTGCAACTATCCGGCCTTGGTGCAAGAAAATGACCCTCTGGGCAAGTTCTTCCACTTCGCGCATATTGTGTGAGGTCACGAGCATGGTACACCCCAGCTCCTCGTGCAAATCCTCAAGCAGGCGCCGGGTGCGTCTGGCTACATCGGGATCGAGACTCGCAGTTGGCTCATCCAAAATCAATACTTCAGGGCCGCACAGTACCGCCTTGGCAAGACTCACGAGCGTACGCTGACCCGCAGACAGGGTCCCGTTCAAGGACCGCTCGAGATGGCGTATGCCGAACAGATCGATAACTTCTTCCACACGCCGCCGAGGCGAGGGAACGGCGTAGAAATCTGCGAAAACCAACAGTGCCTCTTTGACTCGCATGAGATCAGGCAAAGATAGATACCCAGCCGCAAAGCCTGTCTTTTCCAGCGCCCGACGCCGTCCTCGGGGCATCGAGTATCCTCTCAGCCACACCTCGCCTTGGTCAGGGGTAATGACGCCGAGGATTGTGAGGAGCGTCGTGGTCTTGCCGGCGCCATTGGGCCCGAGGAGCGCTACGCTCTCGCCCGGGTAAATCTCAAAGCTTATGGAATCGAGGACGCGCCGACCTTTAAAAGATTTGCCCAGTCCCCTAACCTCGACTGACGCAGAAGCTCGCTCCGTTCCCCTCGCTCCTTCAAAGCTGTAATCAGGAGGTGTATGGTCTACTCCTTTTCCTACGAGCACCTTTATGATCGATTCGCGTCATTCGATACGCGATGCGACTAACGCTCGTCGCCCGGTTCTGCCTCTTCCCCAGGGATCGACATTTTGTTAGCGCGAGCCCATGCTCGCACTTGGGGCCAGTACCACGTATCTCGCTCCTCCCCACCAATTTTCAGCTTTATTGCCACGGGGAAATCCTTCATGCGAACGAGCTTACCTGCTTCCTCCTCGGTAACCCCCAAACGCTTAGCCAAGCGTGATACACCCACGATCAACAGCGAGTGCCGTCCGAGAATGTGGTTAGGCGACTCTAGATCAGCCATTGTCAATTCCCCGCCACCTAAAAGTCGAGTGTTCCTCAGCCCACATGTGGCTTTTAGGATACTTGCCTCGACAGCAAAGCGCTAATGCTGAGAATCGATCCCGGCTCTTCGCCTCCTACGAGTCACGACAGCAGAAGTCACCATAGCCGCGAGAGTCCCTCCCACCGCAACGGCCGACCAGATAGGACTCGAGAGCTCGAGCCCGCGAGCGCCCTTGTTATCGCTGCCGCCATCCTCCCGGCTCGCTTCGCTGGCAGTGACTTCAGAAACTGGACTTTCCGTTTCGGTCAACGCCACTCCAGCTCTTCCAGCGTCTCCAGGCACTGCCAGTTGTCCCCCTTCGCTGGCCATCTCGGATGCAGTGTGAGAGCTCTGCCCCGTTCCACCTGCGCTTCCTGCTTGGGAACCGGCAGCATTCTGCTGGCCGGTAGCAATCGCTACGACTTCCCCGCTGCTCGAAGACCCCGGCGAGTTAGCACTCGAAGGAGGAGAGCTTCCTCCACCACCGCTTCCAGCAGTTCCGCCGGACGCACACCCCGCAGTCTCGCAGAAAGAGTAAAAGGGTGGAGGCTGGCCGGTCCCGAATTTCCAGCCCTCGACGTCTTTATCGTGCACCACAGAGGCGCCAGCGCCCACCGATGAGTAGGTATAAGAAGTAGATCCGGCTGGTGCTCGGAAATATGCCCAATAGCGTGGATCCGATGGTGTACCAAGACAAGTCTTGGCCGTCGGCTCGTGCCCTATCCCGAAGAGCTTGCACACTGCCGCGCCTTGACCCGAGTACCCGAGAGTCACCGGATCAGCACCGGCTAGTCGAAGTGCATCCAGACCGGTTATCGACGAGCTTGAGAAGGATACAACTCGAACATAAACGTTGTCTCCTGTATCTACCACAACAACAGCTCGATTCGAGGCAGCTGCGGCATCCCGAGAGACAGCTCCTACAGCCGGAATTCCCAAAACGAGGAGTGCTGCTAGCGCCGAAGCGCAGCGGCGCCTGGCGCTCAGATCAAGAAGCTGCAAAAGCTTCACGTGTTATCTAGCTGCTATCGCAGGTCCACCTATCGCATCGCCAGAAAGGTACGGCGGTGCATAGATTGTGTGGTCGACCACCACACCTGCCCCCGACGACTCCACCTTGGTAGCAACGTTGAAGTCCGAGGGTACCCAGTCGTTGGCCCGCACCGAGCGCCTGGTGCCTGGAGGAAGCACAAACGAGGGACCCGGGACCTGTCCCGATCCGGTCAGGAAGGTCACAGTGATGTTCGCGTTCTGGGTGGGATCCGGATTAGCTACCAGCACCCAGGTTTCAAAGCCTCCTGCGGTAGCTCCTTCTGGCAGGAACCAAGAATGAGCTGGGCGCGCTATTTCTTTTCCTAAATGAGCACCCCGTTTATCGCGCTGAGTCGAGTACACAGCACGCTCGGAGTAGACAGGACGATCGAGACTCTCCACCACGGTCCCTACGTCAAAAGTAGTCACATAGTCATTGACTTTCACCGACCGCCTTGAAAGGGGCGGAATTACGACCAGTGGACCGACCTGAGATCCCGTTGAAGTGAGAAACGTAAGGCGGGCAGTTGCATCCTCGGTCGGATCGGGATTCGAGAGTAAGATCCACGTTTCAAAGCCACCTGCGCTAGCTCCCTCCGCGAAGTAGCCACGAACGGCACAGCTTGAACTAGCCTTAGCCACCGGCAACCAGCGCCTCAGTAGAGCTTGGACGGACTGAGACGTCGCAAACGTAGTGATTCCGAAACTGTCGTTCGGGCTCTTTATATGTCCGTCCGCATCCTGCTGAAAGGCGAGCCAAGAGTCGGGTGATACGTACGGTGCTCCTGCTCCTTCGTGATAAAACTCGTCTCGCCAACATGAAGAGTTGACGTCATAACCGGCGGCGGTAACTCCAAGGATTCCCAACGCCGTCGAGTTCGGATCCGCTGAAGAGAAAAGCGATGGCCAGCTACCGTCGGGGTTGATGCTGCGAGCTAAAAGGCCGAGGGCCTTAGCAACAGCTGGATCCGAAGCATCTGCGCCCCCAGCCACCAATGCCTGGATAGCCAAGCCTGTCGTGTCCACATCCACATCGGTGCCGGAGGGATCTCCCAAATAGTTCCACCCCCCGTTGGTCTGCTGCGCATTTCGCACAGTCGCAAGAGCGGCTGGAGGCACATGACCATCGCATATCAAATACTTGGCGAGAATACCGAAAAGGGTCTGATTGAAATACCCGAAGGTAGCTGTGTTCGCCGCGCATCCACCTGGATCAAGCGTAGCTGACAGGTCCACCGGCGATGGAGAGTCCCCGGAAGGATCGAAGTCGGATGGATTAATCCCCAAAGGTACAGCGTCCAGCACTATGAGTTTAGCTGCTGTCCCCGCCGAGCTGCTCGCCTGGGCTTGCTCGGCCATCTTGTCGAGGTAGTCGAGAGGAGAAGGCCCCGATCCACCGTAGCGCACGGCCTGAACGGCAGCAAAGGCCTCGGCACTGCTCCAAACAGGCATCGTCTGAGAGGCTTCAGCGATGGCCAGAACGGCATCGGGTGTCTCGAAGCCTGGGAAACCGGCAATCTCGAAGCCTCCGTCGCTTTGTTGCTGGCTCTTTATCCAGGCAACTGCTTTCGAAGCAACGGTCTGTGATCCGCCGGTAGCGGCCGCGTTAGTGAGGGTAAAAACCGGCAGTAAAACGCCCGTAAACACAGAGAGTATAAGAATCGCAACACCAGCGCCCAACACACGCGCTCGAGGCTGACCGAGTTTTCCAGACTTTCTCATACCGACCTCCCCCGACCCCACTCCACGAGGGTCGTCTCAAGCCGCACATGCGGCAAGGGTACACAGATCAGCCGGAGAGACATCTACGTGAGCGCTAAATAATGCAACCCTTGCTCTTATCCTCCGGCGAGCGGCGGCGGGTACTCTGGCTTGCTTGCGCCCACGAGAGCGCTAGCTTACAGTTGCGGGTCAGCGCCGGACTTTCACCGGTCTTCCCCCGTCCGGAGAGCGCAGCCCTCCGGACCGCGTGTGACATCCGGGCCACACACGACCGCAGCTAAATCCGGATACTAGCGAAGCACACTGGCTATGTCAAAGAATCCTCGACTTCGAAAAACCTCAGCTTCGAATTGGCACGGTCTCGCCTGGCTCGCCTGGGCAGCGGCAGGGGCTATTACCATCCAGCTCGCATCCTCACCACTGTATGTCGGCTTGGTAATAGCCGCATCCGTTATTGTCGTGGTCACATCCGATGCCGAGCCCCCAAAAACCAAAGTGTTCGGACTGATAATGACGTGGGCTGTAGCGTTCGCGGCATTGCGCGTGGTCTTGACAGTCCTCACAGTCCATGCAAACGGACACACCATTCTCACAACACCAAGCTTGCAGGTTCCTCGAATTCTCGGTGGATTCGAAGTTGGGGGTCCTATAGATGCAGAGACGCTTTTCTCTGCCGGAAGTCAGGCCCTGTCAATCGTGGCGATAATTGCTGTTTTCGCCACTTTCAATGCCGTGGCAAGCCAGCGAGATCTGGTCGAAGCCCTTCCTAGATCCTTCTACGAAGTGGGAGTTGCAATCGCCGTAGCATTGGCTTTCATACCTTCGATCGCAGAGACCGTGTCCGAGACTCGTGAGGCAGACCGAGCGCGTGCAGGCGGCAGGCCTGTAAAAAAGCGACGCCTTCGTAGAGTTTTGGTCCCAGTCCTCGAAACCTGTTTGGAAAGAGCGGTTCTTCTATCCGAATCAATGGATGCACGGGGATTCGGAGCAAAAAGAGCTGCCAAGTACGAGGTGATGGCGGGATGGCTCGGCGTCGCTTCTCTTGGTTTCATGGGCTCGGCTCTCGTAGCCCTCGTAGCCAGGTCACAGTCCATAGCGGTGGCGCTAGGTGTTCTAAGCCTTGCGGCCTTGGGAGCGGCTTTCTATATCTCTGCTACCCACGCACCCTCCCGTTATAAGCGACGGCCGATCACTCGATCCGACGTCTGGATGGTACTCGCTTCTTTTGGGGCTCCGGCAACCACTTGGCTGGCCGCCCTTGTAGGAGACAAGTCCCTAGCCTGGCCCAGTGAAAGCCTCCGGTGGCCAGTCGTATCTCCTCTTCCCCTGGTGGGTGTCTTCGCATTACTCGCTCCGGTGCTTCTCCAGCGGCGGGCATTCTTACCGCAAGCTCTTGCAAACGAGGGCGACAAGCTGGATTCGTATTGCACGCAGGGGAGTTCGGAGATAATCGATAAGACTTCAACCAGACCACAGTCTGTCCGCTTCGACAACGTTCACTTTGAATTCCCAGACGGCACCAAAGCGCTTCTTGATATCTGTCTCGAAATCGAAAAAGGGCAGTGTCTCGTCGTAATGGGGAACTCAGGGTCAGGCAAATCCACACTTCTAAGGACGGTAAATGGCATAGTTCCGCACTCGACAGGGGGAAGGCTATCCGGATCTGTATGGGTAGGTCCGTACATGACCTCTGCAACAAAGCCTCGCTATATGGCAGAGTTAGTTGGATTCGTTCACCAAGATCCAGAAGCTCATTTCGTCGTCGATGAAGTCGAAAGCGACATTGCCTTTGCCGCCCGGAATATTGGACTCCCACCTCGAGAAATCGCGTACCGCGTAACCGAGATCGCAGAGCGACTCGGGATCGATTCTCTCCTGCACCGCAATCCTGCGACACTGTCGGGAGGTGAAAAGCAAAGGTGCGCGATAGCCGCAGCTTTGGTATGTCGGCCCGCGGTCTTGGTCCTAGACGAGCCGACTGCTCAGCTAGATCCAGAGGGAGCCGACGCGGTTTTCGATGTTTTGGAGAACATACGATCGCATTTCGGCACTACCGTGATACTTGCGGAACACCGCCTCGAACGTGCTTCGCGACTCGCTAATCAAGCAGTCCATATGGAAAAAGGAAGGATCGAACGGCGGGGTTTGCCCAAGGAAGTAATCCCCTTTTACGAAGGTGCTCCAGAGGTAACCTCCCTCGGAGTTTTATTAGGCTGGGACCCGCCTCCTATAACAATCGAAGAAGCGGTTAGGCTGGCGTCTCGGTCTCTTAGACCGAGGTTTATGCAATCCTCGAACTCTAAGCAAAGACCGCCGCAGGCTTTCTCTACAAGATCGGGTCCGCTTTTAGCACAGTCGGCTTCTGAACTTGCTGCAAAACTCTCGAGCCCTGGAGAGGTTTATCTGAAAGCTCGCGGAGTGAGCGTGGCGTTCGGAACAATACAAGCCCTAAGAGACGTAGATTTCGAGGTCGCTGAGGGAGAAATAGTGGCTGTATTGGGGAAAAACGGATCCGGAAAGACCACGCTGCTACGAGTACTTGCGGGACTGATTACGCCAGGCACAGGACACGTGGAACGACTCTGCAGAGCAGCTTATGTACCTCAAGACCCAGGCACCCTCTTGCATGCCGAAACCGTCTCTGAAGAGGTTTTAGCGACCCTCGATTTGTTGGGGAAGAAAGGCACAGCCCAAAAGCGCACCGCTGAGGTTTGGATGGAAGTGATGGGTCTTGCAGAGCTTGCTTGTCGTCATCCCAGGTCCCTTTCGGGAGGCGAAAGACAGCGACTCGCCATTGCTGCAGTCGCCGTGGGCGGCGCCGAAGTGCTTCTCTTGGACGAACCCACGAGAGGAATCGACGCGTCGTCTCGGAAGGTATTGATGGACTTCATTCCCTCTCATGCAAGAAGAGGGGGGGCGGTAGTAATAGCGACTCACGACACAGACCTTGCAGCATCAGTGGCCACTCGTGTACTGATCCTCAACGATGGATATATAGTTGCCGACGGTCCTCCGAGACGCGTACTGATCGGCACTCCGTTCGAACCCCAAATCTCGAAAGTATTGCCCCCATTTCTTTCGGTATCCGAGATAGAGCGCGAGCTCGCCGCAGTACGATGAGTGCACAAAGATATTGTCCAGAAACCGTAGCGTCGCCGAAAGGATTGGCCGGAGAACCGGCGCGGCAAGTTCCGTCTCTACTCGTGTACGTTCTCGTAGCAGCCGTGGGCACATCTGCATTTCTATATCCGTTCTGGCTTCCTTCCGAGGCGCTTCCCAACTCTGCTCACTCCGGCGACGCTCCGTTGTTGTCGGCTGCTGTAGCAGCCATGGTCGTAATGGCGATTGTTTTCGAGGTACGCGGTGGCTCGATGAATGCCGCAGGAATAGCAGTGCTAGGGGTCCTGTCAGCGTTCGCAGGATTGCTTCGTCTCATTGACCTACCGGGCGGCGGTAGTGGAATGTTTTTCTTGGTCATTCTCGCTGCAGCTTCGTTGGGGCCTCGGTTCGGCCTATTGCTGGGGATTACGGCAATGGCAGTCTCAGCCGTCGTGACCGGGGGTGTAGGGCCGTGGCTCCCCTATCAGATGCTGGCGTTAGGGTTTATGGGCGCCTCCTCGGGAGCGTTAGCAATCTTTAGCCGCCGACTCCCTCTATCTTTGGAATTGGTTCTGCTCGTAGCGTGGTCTTGGGTCTGGGGGTTCGTTTATGGGGCCATCATGAACCTGTGGTTTTGGCCATTCATGCGAGGACTGGGACCGTTGTCGTGGCAGCCGGGAATGGGATTTGTAGAAACACTCAAAAGCTACTGGCGTTTTTACGTTTCGACCTCTCTCGCATGGGACGCCGCAGGAGCAATTTCAAACGCAGTACTCGTGGCCGCCACCGGCATACCAGTTCTTGCAACTCTGCGGAGGTTTGCGGCACGAGTAGAACCCCCTGTTGTAATTGAGGCAATTGGAAGAAGTGCTAAAGCCTGAAAAACTCTTGAAATTCTAGAAAGCCCCGAACGTCGTAGAGCTTGGTCTCTTTAGCCAAAAAATCGAAAGCGAGGAGATACCCGGATCAATAACCGGCTACGACGAAATTCTTCATTCTCCCTATTCTCTCAATCTCGGTTTCAACTACGTCTCCTGGAGCTAGAAATCGAGGAGGATTCTTTACGAATCCGACGCCAGCCGGAGTTCCCGTAAGACACACATCTCCGGGGCGCAAGGTGACGACCGATGACAAAAACTCGACAAGCTCGGCTACGCCGAACACCATGTCCTTTGTGTTTCCGGACTGACAGACCTCTCCATTTACAAGACATCGGACATTCAGGCCCGCGGGGTCTCCCACTTCGTCGGTGCTCACTAGATACGGTCCCATTGGGAAGAAGGTGTCGAAGCTTTTACCAATTGAAAACTGGCGTCCCGCAGTCATCTGGAGAGTCCTCTCGGAGAAGTCCTGTCCACACATAAACCCCGCTATATACTCGAGGGCCTCCGAGGCCATTACGTTTTTCGCCGGCCTGGAAATTACGAACACTAGCTCGGCCTCGTAGTCGACTTTTGATTCTCGGGAGGGGATGATCAACTCATCGAAGGGACCGCATATAGAAGTAGGAAACTTAGTGAAAACAGGCGGTACTTGGGGAACCTCCATTCCGGCTTCAGCAGCATGGTCCTTGTAATTAAGGCCTATTCCAAAAATAGCTTTTGGTGAAGGAACCGGGGGGCCAAGCTTTACGCTCTCCAAGACTTTTCCCGAGTCGTAAGAACCCTCATCCGCGACCTCTACGATCCGCTCCCAGGACTGTTCGAGAGCCTTTTGCGGGTCGTCAGCGATCTCTCCGCCAGAGATCTCTGATAGTAGGTACACAGATCCCTCGACGACTATGGCAGCTCGCCCGTTAGCGTTCACGAATCTCAAATCAGCTCCTTCAAACGCTCGACGCCCGCATCTCGGTACGCTGCCACCTGAGAGATTACCTCGTTAACCGGCCCGAGCAAATGTCCCCCCATGGCGGCGACCTGAGATCCCATCGTAGACACGCAAGCCTCGTTGCCAATAATTGGCAGGGTTTCGCATGCTCGTGCTAAAGACTAAGCAGCCAATTCGAACTCGCTCTGTGACCATGGCCAGAGAAGTCAAGGCTACCGTGGCTTCAATATTAGGTCCCTCAAGAGAGCCTGTACCGAGAGTGGGATAAAGGTGATCCCACACTGAGATCCAGTCGAAACCCAATTCCTCGATTTGCCGCCACGACGAGATCAGCTCGTCGAAACGCAAGGGCTGTGGCCCCAGATACCGAGGCTACACACGGATCCGCTCTAGACCGCTGGAAACCTCCCCGCTAGAATGCAAGGGCTCGTCCGAGGTTGTCGAGTATCAATACTAGGCCATAGGAGAGGAGCGCTTTGCGGTGAACGAATCGAATCCCCCGAATGACTCCACCCATCGGAGCGGAGAACATGAGCCTCAGCCCTTCGGTCCCGAACCTCGAACTCCTAGTCCCTCGTATCCGGAGTATGGCGAGCCGACAATAGTAGACGCGACAGCTCAGCCAACCAGCGGTTATCCGCCACCTTATACCGGCCCTGGAGTGCCTCCGCCTCCGGGCACTCCCTCCGCTGGCGAGCTGGAGCCAGAAAAAAAGAATCGTGGCCTGATAATCGCTGTCATTGTGTTGGCGGTGCTTTTAGTCATCGCTCTTGTGGGCCTGGCGTTCGCAATTGGATCGCGCCGGTCACAGCCTTCACCCACACCCTCCCCAACTCTTTTCCCTTCACCCACTCGCACGGCAAATCCCACTCCTTCTCCCACTGTCAGTGCCTCCCCGACCCCGTCTCCAACGCCCAGTCGCTCCCCTTCTCCATCTCCATCCCCCACTCCTTCCCCGACCCCGTCTCCAACTCGTTCCCCGACCCCCTCTGTGACTTCGGCGTAAGGACCTGCCAAAATCGAAAGTCTCTTATGAGTGTTCGCTGAGAAAAAGGTTGGGGGACAAGACCATTCCGCTCGTCAATGCGACCTTGAGCCCGAAGCAACTTGCCGTGTCTAGTTTTGTACCTACTCGGGTTTTGGGAAAAGGGAGTGCCGACTACCGGCGGATCTTATCCGCTTCTCAGGCGAGCCAATCGCTCGATGCGTCGCACATACAGGGGGGATCGCCTGAGCCTAGAGGCAATCTCGGCGTAGGAAGCACCTCGCTCGCGCCATTTGACGACGACTCGCTGCCGCGGAGACATCTTGTCGGCCGGGGAGTTATCAGCCCTTTCAACACCCGACCTTCCTTCTTCCAAGTTCTTTCTCAACTCTCCAATAGAAAGGACTTGTCTTATAAAACGGGGTGATCTCCTGAACTTCACCGCTATCGCAGCCTCGTCGAGGCCCGCTTCTCTAAAAGCAATCACCCGCCGCTCAAGAGCACTCATTCCTGCGTTACCCAACACTTTTTTTCTCCTTGCCTCTCCGATGTCCGTGCGATACGAGTTTCAGATTTTGCTGGGGCTTTCCGGCACCACCCTAGTCTACTTCCTAGCTTGCAGGGAAGCGGTCTCGTCTCTGGTTGGAAAAGGGTCGAGGCTTGTGAGAGCGATCTAGCTTTCCGTGGTCACGCAAATTACCGGGCAAGAGGTGTCTAGATTACGACCGATTCTTGCGAGCCTTAGCGTACATGTCGAGGGCAGACGCAAGGTCGGTCTCGAGAACCCCAGGTTCTCCCACCACGGCCTCCAGCCAAGGTGGCCTAAGCATGCCACAGACTGATATTGGATACTCGAGCAAGGACGCGTTGGTGGCCAACCACACAAATGCAGCCGCATAGTCTGGAGGCCTAATGTCGCGAGCAAGCTCTACGAGAGCGAATGGATCGGGAGGAGCAATCGCTGCGGTGTCGGGCATCGTTATGTAGTAAGAACCTGGTTGGGGTGCACCTCCGATCAAGCCGGGGCCGTCGAGGATTGCTGCGCCTGTCACTACGTCGGGACGAGCTCCCGCAGCTAGAAGGGCTATGTAACCCCCTAATCCTCTTCCCACGACAGTAGCCTCACCGAGAAATTCGAGTGCCGAGTTGGTATCGGCCAGCATTAGCTCGGCCGTGTAACCTCCCCCCTTTGGAACAGTAGACTCTCCATGTCCCGTGAAATCTAGCGCCCACACCGCTCCGCTCCAGCGGGAAAACTCGCCAGGTAACTTCTCGGGAGACTGCTCTCCCAAGCCATGCAAGAGAAGAAGTGGATGTGCTCTCTCGTCCCCACCGTCCTTGAGGCGGTGTAGAGCCAAGTCAACTTTGGAATGCCTTAGCTTTACAGTCTCTAGTCTCATACGCTCAATCAAGTCTGTCTCTACGACCCCACTCCCTACCCCGCTTGACGATGAGTCTCCAAAAGCGCTCTGCGAAGAGCGCAGGCTCAACCATTCTCTAAAAACTCGAGCACGAGTTCCGCTACTTCCTTTGGCTTTTCTATGTGGACGAAGTGTCCCGCGTCTTCGAACACCTCCAACCTTGCACCTTCTGGTAAGAAAGGCTTTACCGTCTCAGGCGTGGTACCCCAACCCATCTGCTCCGGCTGAAGACCAAGAATACCTAGCAAGGGCGCGGACATAGATCTCAACCGGAAAAGAGCCCACTCGGGCTTCCAAGGACCTAGTCCGCCGAAGCGCAAAGACGGATCGATCTTCCATCTCCAGCCATCGGGGTGCTTCCTGGCGCCAATGGGAACTAGATATCGAAGCCACTCCAAAGAAAGCCTGGGGTTCATTCGACCTCTACGTCTTGCCAAATCGTCAATCGTTCCTGGCTTTCTGACTGCCTCGGCTGCTCGTGCCCGATGCTGTAACCAGTCGCGCAGAGTCTCCCCAAGCATTCTTCGGCGCTCTCGTTCGGCAATGTCTGGGCTCGGGCGCCTCGATGGGAGCCCATCGATGTTGACTACTTTCTTTACCCTGTGCGGACACGCCTCCGCCAGATGCAGCATGAGTGCCCCTCCCTTCGAGTGCCCTATGACAGAGACGGGCTCACGGGAGACAGAGTCGATTACACGAAGAGCATCCCTAATATCGGCATCCCAACTGTAGAGGTGAGCGTGCTCCGAGTCCCCGTGACCGCGCTGATCCCAAGAGATCACGCGATAACCGGCGTCTGCGAGGAGTGGCGCGAATACATCGAAAGTTCCTGCAAAATCGAACCCCCCATGTACCAGAAAAACCGGTTCGCCTCTTTCGTCACCCCATTCGTAGACAGCTATGCGAAGTCCGAAGGAGTCGATCGCTCGAAAACGGTCGGGTCGGCGCGCGCCCGGGTAAGTTATTACCTCGTCGATCCCTTCCTCTTCTAGAGCTTCGCTTGTCCCTTTATTCGCGTCGCTCATCTCTAATACCTCGGATTCGCTCACTTAGTGGATCTGGGACTCGTTGGATTTGGAGGCCCGCTTAACTTGTGGGCCTCCTGCCAAGTGCATCACTGGCCGCGTGAATAGTTCGAACTCTGGATCATTTTGCGGCCTGAGCGCCCTGTATCGCTTCAACTCTTAGTCGCCCTGAGATCCCTCACGACCATCTGCTTTCCTCAGGACAAGCGCTCTATGATCATGGCCATACCTTGCCCACCGCCTACGCACATAGTCTCGAGACCCACTGTTTTGTCAAGGGTTTGGAGGTCGTTTATGAGAGTGCCCATGATTCTGGCTCCTGTCATTCCGAAGGGATGCCCGAGAGCAATAGCTCCACCGTGAGGATTGAGCTGATTTTCGATGTCTATTCCCAACTCGTCACAGACCGGAAGGACCTGTGCAGCAAAAGCCTCGTTAAGCTCGACTACGTCAATGTCGGTGATCTTCATCCCAGTTTTGTCGAGGACATTCCTTACAGCCTCTATGGGACCCACACCCATAATCTCGGGAGCTATACCGGACACCGAAGAAGCAATGATTCTAGCTAGAGGCTGGATTCCCAAAGATCGGGCCCGCTCTTCTGACATAACGAGTACCGCGGCTGCCCCATCATTCAAGGGGCATGAGTTTCCGGCGGTCACCTTGCCATCCGGCTTGAAAGCAGGCTTTAGCTCCGCCATCTTTTCGAGCGTCACGCCCCGCCTTGGCCCGTCGTCGGTGTCAACTACAGTCCCATCTTCTTTGGTATAGGGAACTATCTCCCTAGCAAAAAATCCGCTGTCTTGAGCTGCTACCGCTCGATCCTGGGAGAGTTTCCCAAACCAGTCCATTCTTTCGCGGCTAACGTTGTATTTTTCTGCGACGTTCTCGGCCGTCAGGCCCATGGGTATATAGACATGGTTTACAAAATCTGGTCTACTCTCATCGAGAAATCTCCTGTTGAAATCCTGAGCAGTGAATCCTTTGTTCATACAGCGCGTGATGCTTTCTACACCCCCGCAGACATAAGTGTCGCCCTCACCGGTCTTTATCGCATGAAAGGCCATGCGGATGGCTTGCAATGAAGAGGCGCAAAACCGATTGACGGTGGTTCCCGGAACGGAGTCAGGCAGTCCTGCGAGAAGAGCAGCGTTGCGTCCAATGTTGTATCCCTGCTCGTGATGGGGCAGCCCGCAACCGACTATGACGTCGTCGACGTCGGCCTTGTCGACAGCAGGAACCTTCTCCATAAGCTTTTCAATCACGAACGCGAGAAGGTCGTCAGGGCGTACATCAATTAGCGACCCTTTGTTTGCCCTCCCTATCGCGGAACGCGCAGTTGCGACGATAACTGCCTCAGGCATCACTTGCTCCTTGTCTCGCTTGACTGTGCTAGGCGAACGGAGAACTATCAGCACCTCTCGCCTATCTGATTGCCGTTCGAAGTCTACATACCCGAGGTTACGATTGCCGAACCGCTCCCCGCACACGCCGAGCCAAAAACGCGATGCACCCGAGTGCTCCGAAAAAGTTCATTCCCCGGCAAACAACTCCACTAGGGGAGGCGCGCTCACCCAACAGACCCGGTTTGTTTTTGTGTTTTCCAATTAGCTCAGCGGAAGTCCTGGGCGCAAAAATAAGTAAGCTCTCTGAGATGAAAAAGTTACTACCCGATATTCGTCGATACCTCGACAACCTACAAGAAGAGACCGACGCTGCCGCCTTGTACGAGGCAATGGCTGACGCCGAGCGCAACCCCAAGCTCAAGCGGATCTATCGGGAACTTTCAGACACCGAGCGTCGGCATGCACAGTTCTGGGTGGCAAGGATCGAAAGCGCCGGCGAGTCAGCTCCCGAAGTCAAAGTGGGATGGCGTGCACGCATCCTTTGCTGGCTCGCTCGGCGATTTGGGCCTAATGTCATACTCCCAACGATGGCCCAGCGGGAGTATGCCGGACGATTCCGCTACGACACTCAACCCGAAACCGAAAACACCTCGCTGAGGACCGATGAGAGGTCCCACGCTGCGCTTCTTTCCAAGCTGCGAACTGGAGACGAAGCAACCGCCGCAGAAGACCGTCTGAACCTCGCCAATAGCATAACCCATGTAGAAGGCCCGCCTGGGCCTGCAATCGCTCGCCTCGAAGGAAGGCACCGAACGGTTCAGGGCAATACCCTCCGAGCCGCAGTACTCGGAGCCAACGACGGCCTCGTTTCTAATCTGAGCTTGGTGATGGGAGTGGCGGGGGCAGAGTTCTCCCGCGGCGGAATAGTCATAGCGGGAATCGCAGGGTTACTCGCAGGATCGATTTCTATGGCTTTAGGCGAGTGGCTCTCGGTCAGGAGCTCGCAAGAACTTTACGAACACGAGATGGAGATAGAGGCCGAAGAGCTTGAGGCAAACCCAGAGGCAGAGGTAGAGGAGCTCAAGCTAATCTTCGAAGCAAAAGGTGTGGATGCACCACAGGCTTCTCAACTCGCAAACGAATTGGTAAAAGACAAAGAAAAGGCCCTCGAAACGATGGCCCGTGAGGAACTCGGGATCGACCCGGAGGAGATGGGCGGATCTCCGATGGCTGCGGCTTCAGCCTCGTTCATTCTATTCGCGGTGGGTGCAATAATTCCGCCTTCACCCTTCTTTTTCTTCGGAGGATGGGTTGGCATTGTCTCGAGTCTAATATTGAGCGGTCTCGGACTATTCGGACTGGGAGCAGCCACAACTCTTATGACTGGGAAGCCCGTACTATTTGCAGGGACAAGGAGCCTAATAATAGGAATGCTCGCAGCTGCGGTTACTTTTGGCATCGGCAGGCTTCTGGGTGTGTCTTTAGGGGGATGAAACCATCCCTGTGCTTGTTAGTCATGATCTTGTTTGGCAACAACGACACCAGTACTGCTAAGTCTGGTCATTTGACTTGGTTGATCTCGGCTTAGGACAAGCGAGGGAATATGTTAGCTCCCCCAGATTTCGGGCGGTTTGGTGCATAAAAGGGTCATGGTCTTCGAGCGTTCTGTTCACACGCTAGGCAAGCTTGGAAGCTATGGAGCTGGCCACCCTTAACAGACTTCCCTCGGCACCGGTAGCATCGAAAGTTCTGGGTGGTGCCTGAACAGCTTCTTCTAGCATCTGCTCCAAAAGCTCGGCAGGCTCTATGCGAGGATCGACCCACAAGTACACCGATAGTGCCCCCGGAATGGTGTTAATCTCGTTTAGGTACACTTCTTCTCCGTCGCTGAGAAAATCGATGCGAGCGACGGACCGCACCGCTGCGATGTTTGCGATCTCTGTCGCGAACCGCCGTATGGTCTCTTCAATCTCAGAGTTCAACTTCGCAGGGACCTCGCGTGCCATTCCCTCCAAACCCTCTCTGCGCATGTACTTTTGTTCGTAATCCAGGACTGCTCTTTGAGAATCCTCCCTAAGTGGCCTTTCTATTGCCGAAAGTTCCAGGCGAGGCCAAGTCTTGACAGCGATATTCAGATCGAAGAGATCCTCTCGGTAGGGCTCAACAACAAAACCCCCTCTAAGGTGTACAGAATTCTTGGCGACGCTCTCTAGAGTGGCACGGTCGGCAACCACTTCTATGCCGATAGACGATCCTCCGAATCTCGGTTTGAGAATGTAAGGCGGATCGAAAGAAATCTTTGTTAGTCGAAGGGCAGAGCCGGCCACTCGATCTAACACGGGCATTCCGGCGTCACGAGCCATGCAGTAAAAGAGGTACTTGTCCATCCCTACGAATGCACCTACATACGATGGGCCGGTGTAAGGAATACCGCAAAGGTCCAGGGCCGCTTGTAGGGTGCCGTCCTCTCCTGGTCCCCCATGGCAAGCGTTGAGCACAACGTCGAGCTCAAGTCTCTTGATGCGCCTTGCCAATAGTCCCTCTTGGTAGAAGAAGCCACCGTTGGAATTCACCACAAAACGAAGTGGCCTGTGTCCTTTCGGTGGTCCCTCTAGATAGTCGCGGGCTTCGAGTTCAGGTGGGGTCTCGAAAAACTCGCCCGCTTTGGACCAGTAGATACACGTGACTGAATGTCCCGCGTTTTGGAGAATCCTACTAGCCTGAAGCCCCGTGAGGATACTCACGTCGTGCTCCGGAGACGGTCCCCCGAAAATCACACATACCTTCATCACGCACCAGCCCTACGTTCTTCTCGTCAGCGCTCGGGTAGTCACCGATAAGTTGCTGGATAGATTAGTTCGTGCTGTAGAAGGCCTGAACAACCAGCCTCAACCTCAGGGGTAGTGATCGGGTAGGTCGTTTTCGTAGAGTACGACGTCACCACCTTTTAAGTTGTCTCTGACCCAGGCTACTGCCTCGTCTCTCGTATCGAAGATCCTAGCCTCGCGTCCGGCGGCCCGAGCACCTTCCAGTAATGCTTTTCTATTGGTGAATCCAACGATGACAAGTTCGAAACCCTTCTCGCACACCTCGCTGGCAAACTTCAAATTCTCTTCAAACTGGATGTCGCCCAGCTCGACCATCCCGGGAGTGACCACTACTACCCTAGATCCCTCCGTCCTAAGTGATTCCAGTAGCTTCAAAGATTCTCTTACACCTGCTGGGTTCGAATTGAAGGTATTGTCCACCACGAGGGTACCCTTCTGCGAGCGCTCTACAGCCCGGCGATGCTCCACAGCAGGGAGTGTATCTAGGCGCCTGGAAATCTCCTCTGGCTTGCAGCCTGCAGCCAAAGCAAGCTCCACGGCTGCTGCTACGTTGTAGGCAATGTGCCTGGAAGCATCGAAACTCCCCAGAAGCGTGCCCTTGTGAAATATCCTGCCTTTCTCGCCGGAGACATCGACAAATACGTCCGCAGCTGGATCTTTGCAGGAATACCACAAGACCCGAGGTACTTCTCGGTCCTGTTCCCCGCTCGTGTGCTCTTTTACTTTGGCTGCAACAAGAGGATCATCGGCGTTTGCCACAACAACTTTTGCGCCTCGCAGAATCTCTGCTTTCGCCGAAGCTATCGCCTCGATGCTCCCGAAGCGCTCTAGGTGAACGGGCCCCACTGCCAAAAAACCTACGATTTTCGGCTCAAGCCAACTGCACAAATCCGCTATCTCACCCGGCCCATAAGTCCCTAACTCTACGACGAAAACCTCAGTAGAGTGAGGCATCGACTCGTTTATTGCTCGAGCTATCCCTAAGCGATTATTGAAGCTCGCGGGAGTAGCGAAGACCCTTCTGAATCCAGATAGCAGGTGCTCGGTGTAACGCTTAGTTGTGGTCTTTCCGTAGGATCCAGTCAAAGCAACAACAAGAGGCATTACTCTGTCTAGTTTTTGGCGTGATGCTTTTATAAATTTGTCGGAGAGTAACCTCTCGACAGGGGCGGTTATAGCCAAGCCAAGATCCACGACGGCCGGTGCTGTGAGCCCAGAAAAAACAAAAATCGTGTAGCCAATCCGCCCTCCGAGATAACCGGCGACGCCCGCCACACCATAGAACGCCGCGACTATCCCGGCGAGCCTCCGCATCCGCGGAGTCCATGCAAGCTTGGAAGTTCTTCCTCTGAGCGTCAGCCCGGCAGGTAAGAAAACGAGGAACCACGTTGCCCCCGTCCCCCAAAACGGATGCACAAATGACAGGCTTGCTAGGACGAGGTACGAGAGAAGTAGCAACAAGTTGCCAGAGTGAAACGTCCACCACCTAACAGCGAACTCTGCTACAGAACCTGGGATGTAGTGTTCGCGCTGAGCAACCCTCAGCCAGCGAACAGTCGACACAAGGATCCCGGCGTAGGTTATGGCGATTACGATTAGGTACTCAGCGCTGCGTTCTCGGAGACTCAATCCGTTCCTCAGCTTCTTCGATTGCCTCGCGGAACTCGTGTCGCTCAAGGACTGAATAGTGGTCCGCTCCCTCGAGCACCATAAGTGCGGCCGAGGAAAGAATCGCCCGAGCTCGGCTCGCTATCTCTATCGGCACGACTGTGTCCTCGGAGCCCCATACAAGAGTGACATGACAGCGAATTTGCTCCAACACCGTGCCGTACTCCTCGTTTACAACTCGAACTAACACGTCGCGCATCACGCCATTGGACGATCGATAATCTGCGGATCCATACCTTCGCCTTGCCCGGTCTAGCCGCTCTTCCGAGACGAGACCCAACCTCGCCAGTTTTTTTACGAAACGATATCCAACAGGTGATCTGGGAGCGTCTCCCAAGCGAAGAAGCGGTGTTCCTGTAAGCACCAACGATGAAACTAGATCCGGGTGGAGCTGTGCGAGCCTCACCGCAATCCGTCCACCAAAAGAGTGACCCACAACCGCAAAACGCTCACCCATGCTGGAAAGTGTCTCGGCTAGGAATGCGGCATACTCCGCACTTCCCCATGCATCACTTGGTGGCGGACTCGCCCCAAAGCCCGGAAGATCGACTGCAAGCGCCGCCATACCTGAAAACGCCAGATTGAAGTCCTTGTGACTCCGGCCCCATCCATGCAAGCCGATGATTTTCGGAGGCCTATCCCCGTAGAAAGCCCCGAACAATTGTCCTCGGTCAAGCTGGGATAAGGGGGGCACGCTTTAAGTCCCTCCATTAGCTGCTGTTTTCAGGATCGCTATCACTGCCCCTAGCAGCTAACACTTCCAAGGCTCGGTCCGCGTGGACGTTCATTGAAAACTCGTTGTGCACTACTTCCAAAATCTCTCCGCCCTTATCGATCACAAAAGTTGTGCGCTTTGCAATAGGAAGCAGGTTCCGCTTTACGCCGTAGAGCTTGCACACCGTCCCGTCGGGATCCGCTAGCAGAGTGTAGGAAAGGCCGTGTTCTGAAGCGAACTCGCTTTGTTTATCGACGTTGTCGGTGCTGACCCCGAAAATCCTTGCACCGACCTTTTCGAACTCCGATCTCAGATCCCTGAAGTGACATGCTTCGGCAGTACACCCAGGAGTAAACGCCTTTGGATAGAAGAACAGCACAACGGGACTGTTTGCCCATACTTCGGAGAGTTGAATTTTTTCTCCGGTATGTGTCAGGGCCTCAAAATCCGGAGCCCTATCTCCAGGTTGTAGCGCCATTGTCGACACCTCCAAGAGATCTACATCTAAGCAAAGCACCATCACTTTGCTGAAAACTGCCGCTGCAAAACTCTAGCCGACCCCTACCGTGGCCTTCACGCAGCCATACATCGCTATTCAGCTCCTGTTAAGTAGCGTGGCCCCTACCTATGCGCTACCAGAACCAGTGCGACGGAAGCTAGCTAGGAGTGCGTCTACGATGAGAAGATACACTCCAGATTCGCATAGCACGGTGCTCTTACCCGTGCTAGACAAGCTAGATAAGTACAAAACGAGCAAGCTATTGGAGTCCATCTACTCAAGAGGCTGATTATGCGGATTGTTGCCAAGACACGAGTCGGAAAATTCGAGGGAGTAGATGCGGGCCGCGCCATGGTATTCAAGGGCATCCCCTACGCCCGACCCCCTGTCGGAAAACTTCGCTTTAGGTCGCCCGAACCTCCGCCTCCTATACGAAGTACCTACGATGCCACAAAGTTTCGACCTTCATGCCTTCAACCGCCTTCAGAGCTCTTCCCTCAGACCGGCCCTACAGAGATGTCCGAAGACTGCCTTTATTTGAACATTTGGACTCCTCGTCTAGACACGAAACCTCGGCCAGTCATGGTTTGGATTCACGGCGGAGCATTCGTTGCGGGATCGGGGGCCTTCCCCTGGTACGACGGAGCACGACTCGCCAATCACGACGTGGTCGTCGTAACGCTCAACTACCGACTGGGCCCATTTGGGTTTCTCTACCTGGAAGCTCTCCTAGGATCAACATTTGCCGAGTGTTCAAACCTCGGACTCCAAGATCAGATGGCTGCACTAGCCTGGGTGCGGCAACACATTGAGGGATTTGGAGGAGATCCCGAAAACATTACGATTTTTGGAGAATCGGCGGGAGCAATGAGCGCGGCAACGCTGATGGGAGTCCCCACCGCCAAAGGGCTTTTCGAAAGAGTGATAGCCCAAAGCGGTGCAGCCCACAATGTTTTACCTGCCGAAGTCGCCGCTAGGATCGCAGAAAAGTTCGCCGAGCAACTGGAAAACATTACGGGGGAGCGAATAATACAGGGAGATGCAATACAAAAGATTCCGGCCACAGCAGTTCTGGATGCCGGGATGGAAACCCTCGCCTATTTTAGCGATCCTCGCGAAAACCACAGGTCGCAAAGGCATGAGAAGGGAGATCCCACAATCCTTCTTCCTTTCCAACCAGTACTCGACGGCTCGCTTATTCCCCGTAGGCCTTTAGACGAAATTGGCGAAGGAAACGCTGCTGGCATTCCGTTGATAACGGGCACAACTCGCGACGAATACATGCTGTTTACCTTCACCGATAGAGCGTTTCACAGTCTTGATCGGAAGATGGTTATCCGGCGCATCGAGAGAACTTTTATTACGGCCAAGCAATTAGGGCTATATTCAGACAAATCGCATCTCTCATCAACTCGACAGGCAACAGACATTTACGACTTCTACGTCGATTGGCTACGGCGCCACAAACGTCCTGCGGATGCTAAACATGTCTGGGCAGCAGTTGCGACCGACATAATGTTTCGAGTTCCCGCAATTCGCCTAGCCGAAGCTCAGGCTCCTTACGCTCCTTCTCGTCTTTATTTATTCACCCGTCCGTCTCCAATGGCGAACGGTAAGTTTGGATCTCCTCATGCCATCGACATTCCATTCGTCTTTGGAAATCTCGAAGATCCCGCGGCCAAGTTGTTCTGCGGGGAGGGACCAGAAGTTGTAAAGCTCTCTTCCGAGATGCAGTTGTTATGGACATCATTTGCTGCTAAAGAGCCGCCTCACAGTCCCAGAGTTCCAGAGTGGCCAACCTACAGCTTAGATAGGGAGTCGAGACGGCCAGGGTTAATCGTAGAGCTCGGAGACTTTGTCGGTGTAGTAAAAGATCCTGAAGCCGATAAAGCCTACCTCTGGGAAGGGATCCTCTAGGAGGCGGCCAGCTCTTAAGAATCATCGAAAGTGAATCTCAAAGCGTCTGCTCAAGAGAATCTTTTCGATGTCTTGAAAAACTAATCGCAGAATAGTCTCAGGGCAAATCGGGTTTGTTAAAGAAGCTTTCACCGGGTGTCTTGTTGCATTCGAGGTGAGCCATGAGGAGCCGGCTCCCAGATGATCGAGCGTCGGAGAAATTGCGGCGGCGGCAAATCTCTGTTGCGCCGCACCGGATTGCCGTCTACCTCGACTTAGAGAATCTATTCTACGAGTACCGACAGGTCGCAGCGTTAGAAGCTGGCCTCGCAGAATTGTCATCCTTTCTCGCTCGCCTGCGCAGGCGAGGCACGGTCGTAGCTGCGGTGGCGGCTTGCGATAGGGACCTACAGAAAAGAGTCGCTATAGAGTTAGACAGGTTGGGAATCAGACCTTTTAGACACAGAGGCGGGCCCGACGCCGCAGATAAACAGCTGCTCGATTTTCTTCGCCACGAGGTACCAGCTTCATGCCAAACAGTGATCATAGGCTCGGGAGATCACATATTCGCAGAAGAGGCGCGTCGTTTGAGACAAAGTGGAAAGCGCGTTGAAGTCATTGCACCTCGCAGCAAGATATCTGCCGAGTTATACAAGGCGGCAGACAGCTACGAAGAGTTTGCTTTACCACCCGAACGCAAATCCGACAAGATTGCTTGAGCAGTCGCCTCGCGAGGTAGCCACTCGACACCCCAGCTGCTTACTGGAGCGTGGTCTTGAGGGTGCTCGCACCTAGGTGATCGACGGGCCCGCGGCCCCCGCCAAGGCGCCATGTGGCAGCTAGTTCTAAAGCTCTCGTGACGTATTCCTTTGCAGCCGCTATCGCAGCTATCGGTTCGTCTCCGAGTGCGAGTCGCGCAGCGATGGCAGATGCAAAAGTACAGCCAGTTCCGTGGACATTTTTAGTGTCGATGCGAGGAGATCGAAGCTCGACAATTTCGCCAGACGGAGTAAACACTACGTCGATAGCCTCATCAGCCTGCTGTTCTAGATGGCCTCCTTTTATGACCACGTATCGTGCGCCCGACCCAGCTAACTCCTCCGCCGCGTTCCTCATCGCTTTTGTGTCCTTAATCTCCCTTCTTACCAAAACCCGGGTTTCCCGCAAATTGGGAGTTACAACCAGAGCCTGGCTAAACAAGACTTCCAGGTAAGCGTGCTCGGCGTCTGCATCCAACAACCGATCTCCGCTGGCTGAGACCATGACGGGATCGACAACCAGATTGGGCAAAACTCCTTGTTTCGCCAGCTCTGCCACAGTGCTGATGATCCCCGCGTTAGCCAGCATCCCTGTCTTTGTAGACAAGATTTCGATGTCAGAGACGACAGCTTCGACTTGGGCCAATACAAATTGAGCGGGGAGAACGTAGATACCTCGTACGCCTTTGGTGTTCTGCGCAGTTACGGCGGTGACGGCAGATGTACCGTGGACCCCGTGAGCCAGAAAAGTTTTTAGATCAGCTTGAATCCCCGCGCCGCCGCCGGAGTCAGAGCCTGCAATAGTTAGAACAGAGGGTGGAGTAGGGCGCGGGCGAGCCGGGGTGCTCACCGATTTTTTCCTTTCTCAGAAACCGCTTCTACTTCTCTCAGCAGACTAACGGCAATCGAGGACGGGTCTCGAGATTTCATAACCGCTCCACACACAGCCACTCCGTCTGCGCCTGCGGTGATGCACTCCTTTGCTTTACCAATCTCAATCCCTCCAAGAGCTAGCAGCACAGGTCGGCGTGTGCCCTCGACAGCGCTGGATCTTACAGCTCTGATGAGATCGACTCCGGACCCAGTGAATCCTTTTTTGGAAAGCGATGAAAAGATTGGGGAGATCGTTACGTAGTCCGCCCCCTCGATGAAGGCCCGGAAATAGGCCCACGGTGAGTGAGTAGATCTCCCTAACAATCCTCCATACAGCGCGTGCTTGGAAGGGTACAGAGCATCCGAAGAAAGGTGAAGCCCTGTGGCAGTCAACTCTTTGGCGATAAGAGCTCCGCCGTCTCTTTGGCTAGAGGTAGCAACAATAAAACTAGCGCCGTACGAAAACGTCACCTCAGCAACGCAATTGGCGAGCTCGAACCTCCTCGAGGGCTCCAAATCCTTCTCTCTGTACAAGACTCCGACCTTAGATACCGCGGACGGGCCTAGTTTCTCTATTCCAGCAAGAGTTCGGCTGACCTGGTATGGAAGCGGAAAAAACGCAATACGTCTGTCTGTCACCACAAGAACCCTGGGCACCCGGACCATTGCTAGGAGCTCAACCAAACTCAGGAATACCTTCAAAAGTAGTCGACGGTTCTGCGTAGTAGCGACGAGGAATACGCCCTGCCCTGCGAGCGAGTCGTCCGGCCTCCACAGCCCTTTTTATGGCCATTGCCATCGATACTGGGTCCTGGGCTTTCGTTATCGCCGATGCACTGAGTACCGCGTCGCATCCGAGCTCCATAGCATAGGCAGCATCAGAAGGCGAGCCTATCCCTGCATCAAGCACCACAGGTACGTTAGCTGTCTCGACTATGAGAGAAATGTTGTATGGATTTCGGATCCCCATGCCCGAGCCAATAGGAGATCCGAGAGGCATAACAGCAGCACAGCCGATCTCCTCGAGTCTCTTGGCGGTTACCGGATCGTCAGTCGTATAAGGAAATACCAAAAACCCCTCTTCGACCAGTTCTTGCGCAGCTTTTAAAAGCTCGGAGACATCGGGAAGGAGTGTCCTGTCATCTCCAATCACCTCGAGCTTTACCCAGTTTGTCTCGAACGCCTCTCTGGCCAGATGAGCTGTAATAATCGCTTCCCTGGCAGTGAAACAACCGGCGGTGTTAGGAAGAAGACGAACCCCGCAAGTCTCTAAAACGTCGAGTAGCGAACCCTTTGCGTCAGGATTGATCCTGCGGAGCGCAACAGTGGCTATCTGGGCACCCGATGCCCTCAAAGATCGTTCCAGAACATCGAGACTGGACGCACCGCCAGTCCCGAAGATCAATCTCGAAGTGAACTTCTCACCTCCGAATTCAAAGACGTCGTCTTCTAAACCAACCGTTGAAAGCTCAGACGTTTCCAGATCACCCTCCCTGCGAGGCGCCGAGAATCTCTATGCGATCTCCCGCTCGTAAAGCCACGTCTGCCCATTTTGATCGTGGAACGACCTCCGAGTTGACTGCTACCGCCACCCCCGGGGGCCTGCGATGTCCTCGTGGCTCCAAAGATCTCAATTGACCCTGAGACTTAGCTTGCTCGGTTATGGTTGCCACTGGCTCACCTTCGGGCCCGCACTTTTCAACCACCAACTGAAGCAAACTTGTACCGTCTTCTACCTCGGTAACCTCTCCGTTGACGACTATTCGCATCGTAACTCGCCTTTATTGTGCTCCTGAGTTGCGGAAAGCTTCAGTCGCAGTCAGGCTTGATTTATAGAACCTCAACGGTGAGAACTGGGTCGCATAATCAGGCGGCCTTCCCTCTCGTACAATTTTTGCTACCGCATAGGCCGTTGCGGGAGTCAGCAGTATTCCGTTTCGAAAATGTCCAGTCGCATAAATCAGACCTTCGATTCCCGACTCGCCTATCAAGGGAGCGTTGTCGGGGCTTCCCGGCCGCAGTCCGGCCAGCATTTCTTTGATCTCGTACTCGACAATAGCCGGTATAAGTTCATAAGCGTCCCGCAGTAAATCTAAGATCGCTCCAGCGGTGACCCTGGCGTCGTAACCCATTTCCTCGACGGTTCCTCCGACCACGACCCTGCCATCGCTCCTTGAAACCAAATACACAGTCCTGCCGTGCACCAATCCCCTCACAGTCATTGAGATCGGAGGTGCAAGCGGCGGCTTAGCCATGATCATCAGCTGGCCCTTCACCGGCCTCACTGGGGGAACGAACTCCGGTGGCACCCCACCGACCTGAGCGGAATAACAGCCTGCAGCCAAAATGACTCGGGCAGCCTCGATCCGGTCACCACCTTCCAGCAGCACACCCCGCGCCCGATCTTTTGATATGACGACCTCTTTCGCTTTACGTCTGACAATCGAGGCCCCACACTGAGTTGCGGCTTCGATTAGCGCTTCCCCTAACTTTCGGTTGTCAATTGTGGCGTCCGATTTGGCATACACACCCCCTCTTAGAGAAGGACTGAGAAGTGGCTCCAACTCTCTGCATTCCGATGCCTTGACGACTTCGGCGTCGAGTCCAAGGGATCTCTGATACTTAGCTAGTTCATCCAATGTCGCCTTGTCATCACCGTCTTTTGCGACCAGCAGTATCCCCCCTGGCCTGTAATCCGGGTCGATACCTGAAACCTGGGCAAGCTCCTCGAGAAACTGGGGGTACATACGCGCCGACTCGAGGTTGAGCCTTAGAAGAGAGATCTCGCCGTAGTGAACCTCAGTTACAGGCGCTAGCATGCCAGCGCCGACTTTGGATGCCCCACTCATCGGGGCCGGATCGATAATACAAGTCGAGACGGAACTTTCTACTAACTTCCAGCCTGTAGCCAACCCTATAAGGCCTGCACCGACAATGACTACATCCACAGCGCGTGGGGGTTTTTCTGTGAAACGATCAGGCGAGCCGACCATCGACTAGCATTCCCAGCTCATATCCTCACAGTTCTATAGGCTTCGCCGGTGCAATTCTCGAATAACTGCTTCATGTACCTGCTACACCATCTCGTACAAGGCATTGCAGAGTCACGGTCCTACCCAGCCGATAATTGCTTTGAGCAATCTCTGTGTAGCGTCCTTCGGATCCGAAGCATCGGACACCGCAGATATCACAGCTACACCGTGAGCCCCGCTTTCCAAGACAGAGGCTATGTTTTCGACAGAAATCCCCCCAATTGCTACAACAGGAATCCTGACTGATTTGCAAACTTCAGCTAATCCCGCCAACCCGATCGGAGGTGGTAAGTCTGCCTTTGACTTGGTCTCAAAGCAAGGCCCTACGCCCAGATAAGTTGCGCCCTGCGACTCCAAGCGCCTTGCTGTGTACGCATCCCTCGCGGTAGCCCCAATGATGAAATCTCTTCCGGCTACTCTCCGAACTGCAGGGACCGGAAGGTCATCTGCTCCTAGGTGTACCCCGTCAGCCTCGGCTGCCAAAGCTACATCTACTCTGTCGTCTACCACACATCGTCTGCTCTTGGCCCTACACAACTCCACGATGGTCGATACGACCGCGAATGCCTCCCGGTCACTTGCATTTTTGAGACGAACCTGAATCACATGCGCTCCCCCTGCAAGCGCTGCAGAGGCTAGCTCAACGGGGTCGAGCGCAGTGTGATCTCCCACGATGACGTGAAGCCGTCCGAGCTTCAAGAGCAAGACCTCCCGTCTCAGTCGCAGCTAAGCGCCGCGGCCTATCCGACGGCGGTGTTCCCACAGTAGGACTTATTCGGCAGCGGGCGAAACAGAATCCGAGGTCTGCTCGACGAGAGTGGCTTTGCGACGTAAAGTCCCCCTTATACCTGACCCGACAGCTTTCGCTCGCTTGCTCGCTTGCTCCTTAGCCTTGTCGAGAAGCCTTCTCGCCCACAGATACTCGGTGGCAAGAAGGCCCAACCCAGCGATAATAGTCAGCCACCCTGGTCCGGGAAGCACCAACATGGCGATACCGGCCAGGACCACGGTGAGCCCCACCACCGTTATGATCACGCGCTTTGCGTGTCGCAGCACTGAATCCAAAGAGGCCCCTCGCTATGTGATGTCTTGCCGATTACAAAGAATTGATGACAAAGCTCACTGGCAGTTCGCAGCGTATGTTCCTCTGAGAGCATACTACACACCCGCATGCTCCCGCCTCTCGTCTGTACCCGCTGTTACATGATTAAGCTCACCCTTAGCTGACTCGTGCCTTTCGCTTTCAACCGATCCACCAACCCTCTCCGACTCTCCCAAGTAATACGGATAATAGTTATTCAGATGTGGCACTTGAAGGTAAAAGGGATTACCGTTTAGAGATGCCAGTCAAAGCCCGAGCAGGTGCTTGAGCTTGTAAAAGAGACAGGGGATGCGCCGGGGTCGCCGGTAGCAGTGGCAAAGGAATACTCCGGGGATGCATAGGGCACGCATACGAGTTCTGCCATCAAAAAAGTTTCCTTGGCCCAACTCCCGGGCTCGGACAAGTGCAGTGTTGATTTGCCTCATAGCCGTTCTCAGCTACCAGGCTCCAGCAGGCGCCGTGTTTCCTTGGCCCCCCAAGCCCCCGACCGTGAGCAATCCTTGGCGCTACGAGGATTATCTCTTCAGCTCGACACCCCCGTCCGAATTCAATCCCGCCAATTTCAGACAGTCCGGAGCGCAGTCGAGCAATCCGGCTTTACAGGGGTCACCCCAAGAGCTTCATGGAGTAATCGGTCCTAGCGTAGACAAAGCATGGAAGATTACGACCGGCCGCCCCGACGTGGTTACAGCAGTGCTTGACGACGGCATTTTGTGGCGAAATCAGACAACAATGAGCGATCTCGCAGCCAAGGTGAAACTAAACGAGGGGGAGCTGCCGGTGCCTAGGCCATCCACGCCTCCCCCGGATCCTTCCCATCCCTACGACAAAAACGGGGATGGCGTCTTTAACTTGCGTGACTACTGTTCGAATTTGGGACCCCCTCCAAACTGCGAGGATACTCGGGTTACCGACCGCAACGGCAACTCGATGATCGATCCCGAGGATCTTATCCTCGCGTTTTCCGACGGTGTAGATAACGACGGCAACGGATACGTAGACGACATAGCAGGCTGGGATGCGTTTCAAAACGACAACGATCCCTTCGACAATGTCAGCTTCGGGCATGGATCGGGACGAGCTCGCGAGGCGGTTGCCGAAGCTAACAACGGAAATGACGTGGGCAACTGCCCCAACTGCATGTTTATCCCCGTTAGGGTTGGCGACAGCTTCATTGTCTCGGGGAACAACTTTGCCAAGGGCGTTGCCTACGCGGTGGACGCAGGGGCCAACATAATTCAGGGCGCTTTGGGCGCACTCACAACATCCACATTCGGTCAAAAAGCGGTGGACTACGCTTACTCCAAAGGCATTCCCGTAATTTTGGCGATGGGAGACGAGGAGTACTTCCACCACAACATGCCCCAGGGGTACGAACGAACCATTGGGGTAAACGCGGTGAGAAATCCCACTACTGCCGATTTCCCCGAGGGCTACCTCTACATGTCGCAGTGCACCAACTACGGGGGGCAAGTGCTCGTCACCGTTCCCACAACCGAATGCTCGTCGGGAGCCACAGGCAACATGGGGGGTATCGTGGGTCTGGCTATCTCGGCAGCCAAGAACCGAGTGGCTCAAGGCCGTCTCACGACCTACAAAAGAGACGATGGCACATTGGCTCCATATCCGTTATCGGCAAACGAGGTTGCTCAACTGCTTCGAGCTGGAGCCGATGACATCGATTTCTCGACACCCCGAGGATCTGACCCGGCCAACAACTTCTCTCTGCCACCTGCAATGGGATTTATAACTTCAGAAAGGTGGCACACGGTCCAGGGGTGGGATATGTACTCGGGATACGGAAGAGTCAACGCCTATCGGACCGTAGAACTTGTCTCCGACTCGACAACTGCTATGCCTAAGATTCCGCCAGAGGCCGAAATTACCTCACCCCTCTGGTTCGAAACATTGCCAGCCTCGGGCATCATCCAGATCTCGGGAAGAGCTGCTGCCAACCGAGCATCCAATTTCAATTGGGTACTCGAGTGGGCCCCTGGCCCACAGCCACCGGATTATCCGGCATCGGACTCCTGGACTCAGATTGCTTCTGGATCTTCGAATCAGGCTGTGACTGGGGTTCTGGGAAGTCTTGACATGTCTACGGTAGCGGCCGCGCTTGGAGGCGCTTCGGGACCTCCCACGACACCTCAAGGATTGCCGGACCCAAACAAGTTCACCTTCCGCATAAGACTCAGAGTCACCGACAACTTCGGAAACAAAGGGGAGTTTCAAAAGCATGCGTTTGTCCACCAAGACTCACAACTTTTGCCCGGTTTTCCGTACAGACTGGGGCCAGGAGGCGAACAGAGTCCGACATTTGCAGACCTAGACGGTGACGGAAAAGACGATCTGATCCTTGCAGACTCGGACGGAAAGCTACATGCCTTCCGGCCGGACATGACGGAACTTCCCGGCTGGCCAGTTACTGCAGACGCCATCCCGCTTCCTAGTTCTGCCGTGGCGTACACGAGCGGCGCTCTGCCTTCGACCGTTTACGCAGAATTCGCCTCTGGATCTCCGGCTGTTGGAGACCTCGAAGGTGACGGTATTCCGGAGGTCGTAGTAGCCGATTTCGAGGGAAAGGTCTACGTTTTCGAGCCGAATGGGTCTAGAAAAGCAGGTTTTCCTGTCCAGACAAACCGAACGTACTCTTCCGATGCCGTGAGAAACGCCGACAACAGAGTTCACTGGTCGATCACGGCCAACCCGATCCTGGGCGATCTTAACAAAGACTCAAAGCTAGAGATCATAGTTGGAGCTAACGACCGGCATGTCTATGTCTGGCAACACGACGCGACTCTTCTACCTGGATGGCCCGTCCTCGTGCGAGATCCCGCTAAGGTCCAATCTGTCGACCCGATCAATCACAAGATCACATTCAAGCCTGGAGCAGGACAACGGATAGGATCCAAGATCATCGTACCTCCCTCGCTTGGAGACCTTGACGGAGATGGCGTCTTGGAGGTCTTGGTCGGTGTGAACGAGGAGTACGCCGAGACGCCCAATATCCCCGGATTCACACCTCTACCCGGCATAGAGCCCGGCAACGGCAGAGCGTACGCCATCAAGGCTACAGGTCTAGCCTCCCCAGGCGTCCCACCCGGCTCGGCTCTACACCCGAACGCATTTATGCCAGGTTGGCCTGTAAAGGTCCCCCTCCTCGCGCTCGGCATGCTCCCTTCTGTAGCGACAGGCATCAATGGGCCGCCGGTAGCAGCTGACATCGACGGAGACGGCAAAGACGAGGTAGCAGTGCAGGGATTTGCCGGCATGACGATGCTCTTCAGGGGTAATGGGGTCGGCTACTTTGGAAGAGATGCATCGGGTTTTGATTACTCGCTGGTTACCGGCCCACCCGGAGCCTCATCTCGCAGTAACGATCAAACCTCCCTAGGAGCCATCGGAGGGCTGGCCTTCGCGCGCATGACCTCAGAAGCTACGCCCAACGTCATCGGCGCGGGCTCAGGTCTTGGCCAATTTCTAGACTTGGGTTTTGTAGGAAACCAAACACCTTCCTGGTTCCACCTAAACGCCTGGAGTGTAAATGCGGGTCCTGCCCCTGGAGGTAACTTTCTCCCTGGATTTCCTCATCCCATCAACGAGTATCCCTTCCTAACCCAACCAATGGCTGCAGACATCAACGGCGACGGCTTCAACGAAGCTGTCATCGGAACCGGAGGATACGAGTATCAAGCAGTAGATGCGAACGGTAACCTAGCTCCAGGATGGCCGAAATTCACCGGGGGATGGAATGCGGCGACGATGGCGGTGGGTGATTGGTACGGCAATGGAACCCAAATCGCTGTCGCGCCCAGTAGGCGTGGATGGATCTTTGCTTGGTCTACGGCAGGATCCGTGTGTCGCGCAGAGTGGCCAAAATTCAACCACGATCAACAGAACACCGGCAATCTTAGGATGGACGGAACTCGGCCGGGGGACATAACCGACCTAGCGATCATTTCTACCGCATCAGGGGCGAGGGCCAAATGGACAGCGCCCGGTGATGACGGGAGGTGTGGAAAGGTTGCCGGGTACGACCTTCGGGTAAGTCAGAACCCCATCAATGAAATGAACTGGGCTTCGGCGACTCCGCTCACCGATCCCGCGATACCACCCAGCCAGATTGTAGAGCCCCATAACGAGCAAATTCTCGATCTTCCGTCCTCCCTCGCAGGGAAATATCTAGGGGTACGCAGTTTCGATGACGCTGGACACTACAGCAGAGTGCGATCCGCTGTAATTCCTGCCCCGACACTAGTGACTATCTCCGGGACGTTCTCTGGCGGCCAATTCGGGGCAGTAGCGGTTTTTTCTTCGTCCACTGGCACACTTGTGGCCTACTCATGCTGTATTTACCAATTCTCTGGCTCGTGGGCTGTCCAAGTACCACCCTCTAGTTGTCCATCCGAGGGCTACAAGGTTTTGTTCATTCCAGCAACCGAATTCCAGAGATCGTCCTGGTACAACGCAAAGAGCAATTTTTCCCAGGCTGATTGCGTTTCCGCTCCTTCTTCCTCAAATGACATGGACGTTTCCTCCCCCGGGATTATCCAGGGATATACAAAAAGAGCGTCCGATGCTCAAGACGTAGATGGTGTGGTCATTTATGCATGGGACTCCACAAGCGGTGCTTTTGCTGGCTGGACAAAATCCGGATACCAAGGTCCCGGCAGGTATAGGTTGCAGCTGGCTCCTGGTAGGGCTTACAAGGTTCAGGCTAAGTCTCCGTCCTACTTGGAGGACACTTTTTATTCGGGCGCCTCCGCGTACGGAGATGCGACTGCTGTAACTCCCCCAGCCGATATAAACTTTTCTTTGAGGGAGGCTGCTAATATCCAAGGACAGGTGTTTTGCACGTTTCCAGCATCTGCTGGGGGGTCATTTGTTTCAGCTTTTTATGAGCTAGCCAAAAAGCCATACAACTCTTTAGCTGACGGTTCCGGGAATTATTCTCTTAAAGTTCCTTCGACTCTTGCATCTGGCTACACCTATCGTGTGAGAGCTATTCCAAATAATGCATGCTCAGGTGGAATAACTCGGTGGTACCAAGGCGCTCTTCCCGGTACAATTCAGCCTACCTCAGCTTCTGAAATACCTGCTCCTACTATGGCAGTCAACATTGACGTCGGTCCTTAGCTATCCTGAGTTCTTTATGTTTTTTGTGAAGTAGGATTAAACGCAACAGAAGTAGAGAATCTTGAAAAGACATTTTCCGGCAATGTCGCTGCTGTCCGAGGGGTAGACTTCTTTGTTAGGGGGGGTCAATCTTTGGTTTTCTAGGGCGGCGTGCCTTAACTTTGAAAAGCAGGATCGACTGATTTTGTAAGCATTAATCAGAGATTTCGAAGCCGCGACTGCGCTGCAGAAGCACTATACTTACATGTCATGGGGCGTGCCGGGAAGTCTGGTCGGCAATAGGGGGACCACGGACGTAAGAGCTCCTCTTACTCAGTAGCGTCCAGGTCTCTATAAGGCCGAGCCAGAGGAGCCTCGATGATTTTTATCCTGGTAGGTTTTCACATCGTTCTCGCTTCATTTGCCCCGATCATTTATAGATTGGTAAAAAGGCATATTGTTTTCGTTGCTGCCTCGGCACCGGCTGTAACTGTTATCTGGGCTGCGTTTTTCGCTCCGAGAATCGTCGCTGGCCAACCCTACATAGAAAACTTGGACTTTGCACCCTCGCTAGGGTTCCAGCTTTCTTTTCGTGCAGATGCCTTTGCTCTTTTGATGTGTTTTGTCACAAGCACCCTAGGGGTGCTGTTATTCGCCTACTCCTACTTTTACTTCTACCGCTTTGAAGAGGATCTCGCTCGGTTCACAGGGTGGATGCTCGTTTTCGGCGGATCGATGCTAGGCCTAGTTTTTTCTGACAATTTGATTGAACTGTTTACATTCTGGGAGCTAACAACCATTGCCTCTTACATGCTGATCGGCTTTTACGACCAAAAAGAGGCTGCTAGAGCCGGTGCTCTTCAAGCTCTTCTCATGACAGGATTAGGAAGCCTCGTCATGCTGGCGGGCTTTGTTATGGTTGGCGAGGCAGCCGGCAGTTACTCAATAAGCGAAATCTTGAGATCTGCACCGCGTGGCCCTCTAGTGGAAGTAGCGGCCGGATGCATTCTTATAGGTGCTTTCACAAAGTCCGCTCAAGTACCTTTTCATTCCTGGCTTTCCTCGGCAATGGTAGCGCCGACGCCTGCCTCGGCGTACCTACACGCAGCTTCCATGGTCAAAGCTGGCGTCTTTTTGATTGGACGTCTGTCGCCGGCCTTGGCTACAACCGGGCTCTGGCGACCTTCCTGTCTTTTGGGTAGGAATTCTGACAATGTTCACAGGCGCTTACAGGGCTCTGCGCCAGTACGACTTAAAACTGCTGCTTGCCTTCGGGACTATTAGCCAACTGGGTGCTATGGTGGCACTCTTCGGACTCGCTACACCCCAGACAGCCCTGGCTGGCGTCGTAGTGTTGCTCGCCCATGCCATGTACAAATCAGCGATGTTTATTTCAGGAGGGATCATCGAAAAGCTGTCGGGGAAACGCGACATCCGCCACCTCAATGGCTTGGGAAAACAAGAGCCAGTTCTTTTTGTCGCAAGTGCATTAGCGGCAGCCTCTATGGCAGGGCTTCCCCCACTAGTCGGATTCCTAGCCAAAGAGGAGATGCTCCGCTCGCTGTTAGAAACGCCACTCGCACCCCTTCTAGGTGTCGGACGCAACCTCATTGCAACATACTCGACTGCTGGTGCCTTCGTTGTGGTCGTAGCCACGTCGACTCTCACGGTCGCGTACAGTGCCAGATTTATAAAGGGTGCGTTCGGGTCGCGTACCCATGAGGAGTCCGCACTTTGGGGAACGGGACACTCGGATCTGAGCACGCCTGTCTTGGGCGAATCTTGTCAGCTAAATCCAATTTTTCTGAGCCCCCTGATTCTTCTAACCGGTGGGAGCGCTTTGCTTGGCGTCTATCCAAGAGCTTTCAAATGGCTTGCCGTCCCGGCGGCAAAGACTGTCACCGCAATAGCTTCTGCGACCGTTGATGGTCAAGCTCACGTCCATGACTTAGATGTCATGGCGAGGTTGACGGTGTGGAGTGGATTTAGCACATCTTTTGCGCTTTCGATCGGCGCAGTTATCGCCGGACTTCTCCTGTACCGAAAACGGATCTGCGTAGAGCAAATCCAGCGTCGTCTCCCGCATATTCCCGACTCTCTCAGTATGTACAGGAGATCTTTGGAGACCTTACTGAGAGTCGCTTATCGAGTGACGGGGATAGCCCAATGTGGTTCGCTCCCCGTTTACCTCGCCGTTACTGCGCTGATTTGGGTAGTGCTTCCTGCGGCGCCCCTCCTACAGACGCTACTTGCGGCGGAAGCAATTTCACCCCCGGACCATCCGGCCCCGTCGTTGTCGTCGTTGCCGCATCCGTAGTAGCGCTGGCTTATGGAGTGGCGACCTCGAAGCGCCGATTTAGAGCTGTTCTTCTGCTGGGGGGAGTCGGTTATGGAATCGGCGCCTTCTACGTCATCTGGGGGGCACCAGACCTCGCTCTTACTCAGTTTTTGGTTGAAACTCTCATGGTTATCGTATTCGTCCTAGTCCTGTGACACCTTCCCGTGGAGTTTGCCAGCCGCCCTTCCGTCAAAAGCTTTGCTCTTTTACGAGCAGGTATAGCCTCCTTGGTCGGCCTGTTCGTGTATGCATTTGCAGCAGCAGCCTCCGCGTTGCGGCAGCTGCCCCCAGTGTCCGAGAATCTCCCGGAGCTAGCTGTACTCGAAGCCCACGCCAAAAACGTGGTAAATGCCGTGCTAGTTGACTTAAGAGCCTTTGACACTATGGGGGAGATCACAGTTTTAGTCGTAGCCGCTATCGCGATAGCAGTTTTGGCCGCCGAAGCGCGGCAGACCATCTCTCCAGGGCTGCCGACCGCTTCCTCGCCTATCTTGGAAACAGGATCTAGAGCGGTGTTTCACACCATCTTGATCTTGGCATTGTTCATGTTCTTCTCCGGACACAACGCGCCGGGAGGGGGATTCGTGGCCGGGCTAGTGGCCAGCGGTGCATTCGTCGTTCGCTACCTAGCCTACGGGGCCGATGAACTAAAAAGGACATTGCCGCTTCGACCTGAGATGCTGATGGCAACGGGCCTTCTAGCATCCCTCGCCTCGGGTATCGCTCCTGTCTTTTTAAGTCATTCAGGCCAGGCCTTCGATTTTGGGTTCGCTCTCTTGACGCTTCCGGTCATCGGGGATGTCGGAATCTCGACAAGCGTCATATTCGATGCGGGCGTGTTCTTGACGGTCGTAGGAGTGGTGGCTGCAGCTGTCGACAGCCTAGGGATACGGGAAACAGGATGAAGGCCACCGTCCCACTTGTCGCTGCATACCTATTTGGAGTGGGAACATATCTTATCCTTCAGCGGACCCTCACCCGAATCCTTCTAGGTTTGGCGCTTATGGGTCATGGGGCCAACCTTTTCCTGCTCTTAGCAGGGGGCTCGAAAGGTACACCTCCGATACTCCCAAACGATGCAATGCCTTTGGGATCGGTAACCTCTAAAATGTCCGACCCGCTCCCACAAGCTTTTGTTCTTACAGCAATAGTGATTGGCCTTGGGACAATCGCTTTCGTCCTGGCCCTCGCATACAGAAACTGGACACTCACAGCCAGCGACGAAGTAGAAGACGATATCGAAGACCGGAGAATCGCTACCAGAGAACCTGAAAAGGGCTACATAGCCGAGGGAGCGGACCGTCCTCCGCTCCTCGCTGAAACCGACAGCGACAATGACGCGTTTGGGTTTGAGGAGCGGTCATGAGGGCGCTAGTTCCAGCCCCGGTTTGCATACCTCTTATCGCAGCGGCGGTAGCCCTTTTACTTCAGCGCAAACTCGATCTCCAAAGAGCAGCTTCGATTGCGGGACTGGTTGCCACTTTGGCAGTGTCGCTTTGGATCTTGGCGTCGGTTTATCGAAGTGGACCGATAGCAGCTCACCTGGGGGGTTGGCCCGCACCCGTTGGCATCGTACTAGTTGCCGACCTGTACAGCTCTCTACTGGTCTTGGTCTCCAGCATAACGGTGACGGTGGTCCTTATTTACGCAATCGGACAACTATCGTTTTCACTGGAATCTCGTTTTTTTCATCCCCTTTATCTTGTCCTCACAGCGGGGGTGACCGCTTCGTTTCTCACCGCAGACCTGTTCAATTTATTCGTTGCGTACGAAGTGACACTCATCGCTAGTTATGCGCTTCTGACTCTAGGAGGGATGGGGGTGCAAGTCCGTCCAGCCCTCACTTATGTAGTCGTCAACCTGTTCGCTTCGATTCTTTTTCTCACCGGTGTCTCGTTTGTTTATGCATCGCTAGGAACGGTAAATATGGCTGATCTTTCTCAGAAGGCCGCATCGCTAGATCCCCCACTACGCATGGCGTTGGCTTTTGTTTTTCTCGTTGTCTTTGGGATAAAAGCCGCTGTCTTCCCTCTTTATTTTTGGCTACCTGATAGCTATCCGACAGCTCCTACTTCGATCACTGCTGTTTTCGCTGGATTACTAACTAAGATCGGTGTCTACTCGTTGATCCGCCAGTTCACTCTGGTATTTGGAGTAAAAGGCACGCTGCGGGATGTACTTCTAGCGGTAGCTGGTCTCACCATGGTTATCGGAGTACTGGGTGCTATTGCCCAAGACGACATAAAGAGGGTGCTGAGCTTCCAGATCATAAGTCATGTTGGGTTTATAGTCTTGGGGTTGGCTATCGCATCCGTGGGAAGCCTTGCCGCTGGGATCTTTTACACCATTCACCACATTCCGGTAATCACGTCTTTGTTTTTGATCGGAGGAAACGTTGAAAAAGTCACTGGTACAGGCGCCCTTCCCAAGCTCGGCGGTATGGCTCGCCGTATGCCGGCATCGGCAATTCTGTTCCTGATCGGCGGAGCCAGTCTTGCCGGCGTGCCCCCGTCTAGTGGCTTTTTTGGAAAGCTGGGGCTTATCCAGTCTGGCATCTCGGACAGAACATATCTCCTTGTAGCTATCGCCCTTCTCACCTCGTTTCTAACTTTATTTTCTGTGTTCAAAGTATGGGGGGGCGTCTTTTGGGGAGAACCTGACGAACCACCTCCAATCGCTTCGTCACATGGTGCCGCAAAGTTGTACGTTCCTCGGCTCATGACAGCAGCTACCACAGCTTTAGTAGTTGTCGTAGTAGGTACTGCAATTGGAGTCGAACCGCTTTATCGCCTCTGCGCCAGAGCAGCAGAAAATCTCATTGAACCCTCACAGTACATAGCGGCAGTAATGGGTAGACACCCGTGAGTGGGATTAGAATCGAGAACACGGCCAAAACACGGTCACAGCCAATAGGCAGTTTTCTACGCCGGCGGGCTCTGATCTTGTTTTGGCTCACCTTTGTTTGGGCTGCACTATGGGGGAGCTTTTCCCCCCCTGTACTGGCTTCCGGTGCAATAGGCGCAATAGCGGTCTTGCAACTATTTTCGCGTGCGGTACCACCATCAATTGGCCGAGTCCGTCCAGTGGCTATACTTCGCTTCTTTTCCTACTTTGCCTATCGATTGTTTGTGGCCAATCTTGTAGTCGCTTGGGAGGTAGTGACGCCAAAGAACCGAATTAACCAGGGAGTCGTCGCTGTTCCTGTCGAAGAAACTACGGACTGGGTTATCACTCTATTAGCAAACGCGATTTCTCTCACGCCTGGAACCCTCAGTCTGGAGATACGAAGAGACCCACCTCTTCTATACATCCACGTCCTTCATCTCAAAAGCGTTGATGAAGTGCGTCGGGACATCAAGCGTCTCGAGCGATTAGTGCTAGAGGCATTCGGAGACGCAAAACCCCAATCTTGCATAGATATTTCTAAGAGAAAAAGGCCGGGTGTGCAGTGATGAACACGGTGACCTCTATTGCGCTCGGGGGCCTGTTTCTATCCGTTTCTTTGTGTCTAGTCCGCTTATTGACAGCAAAAACAATAGCCGATCGAATAGTAGCTCTTGACACAGCATTGGTGATGATAGCCGCAGGAGTTGCTATATACAGCGTGCGCGCGGGTACTCAGGCTTATTTGGGCCTTCTCTTTGTTGCGGCATTGATGGGATTCATCGGGAGTGTCGCAGTGGCCGGGTTCATTGAAAGAGATGCACAGTGAGTTCGAGAGAGATGCTCGCATCCGGGCTCATGTTAATAGGGGTGATCTTCAACATCTTGGCAGCCATTGGCATTTTGAGGTTTCCAGGAACGCTTGCCAAAATGCATGCTGCAACCAAGTCTACTACCCTCGGGCTTTCGTCGGTTCTTTTGGGCTCCGCTGTAGCGTTCGACAATGTCGGTGCTGCGACCCAACTGCTCTTAGTAATGGGTTTGCAGCTCGTTACTGCTCCAATTGCGGCTCACATGATTGGTAAAGCCGCCTATCGAGCTTATCGGGACGTGCGCGCCCAGCTCAGCGTAGACGAACTCGGCAACAGTGGAAAGAGAAACACATGAGCGGCAGTGGGGATCGCTCTCACATCCAAGCAATTCAGAATTCACTATGAGGTACAAGACGCGACCGACGCGACCCTTGAGAGGGAGCCTGTGACGCTGCGTCGGGTACTCAGATATCAGCGCCGCTGCTCATAGCTTCTCCTGAGGTGGGTGCTAGAGGATTTGAACCTCTGACCTCTTCCGCGTCAAGGAAGCGCTCTCCCCCTGAGCTAAGCACCCCTTCACTTCCACTCATCGAGCGGGATTGTAGCATCGATCCTTTTGGAAACAGATACTGTAAAGGACACCCGGACTGGTTTGTGTTCGGAAATCTAACTTCGCTAACCCGGAATAGACAGAGCCCAACATAGAAAGTACGTAGGTCGGTAAAACCCAAGACGGTTGTCAAACCACCTTGGCTGAGCCAATTGACAATTTTCCGTATCCGTGTCAGAGCCCAATACCCGAGGCGTTAACGTATCCACTATTGCAAATAGCTGGAAAAGACCCGGAGACTCAAGACTAGAGAACCGGACAGATACAGTCGAGAGGAGAGGCGATGAGGTCGTGGTCAAGCCTGCTGGCTAGGGTCGAGATGCGGGGGAAGACTCCCGACGACGATGAGCGCATAGACGAATTCGTGCAAGAGGTCGTCATACCCGGCCATCACGTAATCAGTTACGACCCGAGCAAAGAGGTAATCCTCGTTCTTTCAGCGGATGCCTGCGATCACCTAATGGAACTCGTCGATGATCATGCATGCAACCTTTGCACACGAATGAAAGCCCAGCTACAAGTCCAGAAATCGAGGTTGGGACAGGAAGGCATTGAGTACTTCGAGGACGAAGAGTAAGCATCGGAGCTCTGCAGGTCCGCGCAAGCATTCTCGGAGGCGGCGGGCGGAATCGAACCGCCGTACGAGGTTTTGCAGACCCCTGCCTGAGCCACTCGGCTACGCCGCCGAAAGAAAAACGAAGCCTCCAAAGCCTAGGCGCACGTGCGATCGCATACGACTGGACGCCTCTGCGTGGAAGCTCGACAGCGAGCAGGCCTCAAAGGCTCGCCGTCTACTCGAGCGGACGACGGGACTCGAACCCGCGACCCTCACCTTGGCAAGGTGATGCTCTACCAACTGAGCCACGTCCGCAGACAACACCTCCGACCGACTAACGGTTCGGTCGATGGTCCTCTTTGCAGTCAATACCAACTGGGCCGGAAGATCAACGCCATTTCACTCTAGGACAAACCCGTACTTCCGAAACCCGATTCCCCTCGTTGAGTAAGCGATAACTCTTCTACTCGCTCTATCTCAGGATAAGCGACGGGTACCACTACGAGCTGAGCAATGCGCTCTCCCTTATGGACCTCTATCGGCCGCTGCCTGTCCAAGTTGACAGCGATTACCTGTATTTCGCCTCGGTATCCCGGATCGATGAGGCCGCAGGCGTTCGCAAATGAGAGGCCTTTCGATTCGGCGAGTCCGGAGCGAGGCATAACTAGCCCTGCATGACCCGGCGGCAGTTCAACGGCCACTCCACAAGGGATCCTCTTGCGCTCTCCGGGCTCGATCACGCAAGACACCCGGGCCCTCAAATCCAGGCCCGCATCATCAGCCGTAGCCCTCGTGGGCTGAGGCAGATCCGGATCGAGTAATTTGATTCTCATCTTCATTGGTGACCAAATGCCTCCGAATCTTAAAAGCGGTACGGCAGTGAAAGTCACTCGGATTGTCGTCGCCCTGAGCTACCCTTGATAGCGAGGATAACCTGAGTCAAGGAGCCAAGTGACGACCGAGTGGGGTGGCCGGGAGGATTATGCAGCAGTCTTGCCTAGGATTATCCGCAACGACCTCCCGCTCGCCTGGCAATCGCTCTTAGGAGAGTACGACAGATGGCTACTGTAGTCGAATCACGCATTAGTTGCGATTGGTGTCACGCTGACGTTCCAGCCGGCTATCGAGGGTACTGCTTTCTCGGGCATCCGGTCGGTGGAGCGCCTATGGTCATGACAGCACCGCCAGCCGTAGCCGCACAGCAAGCTCCACCCACGCCAAAAGATATACCCCAAATGGCGCCAACGGTGCCGACGGGACAGTCAGAACCAAGTCAAGTTACAGCTGTCCCTGACACATTGATTCCCCCACAAGCTGGAACGCGACTGAGTTCCGAGGTTCCACCTCCTCAGCCTTCAGCGGAGACACTCGCACCTCCGCCTGCGATGGCGCCTCCTACTCGCCAGGAGGTTGCTACCTCGCCTCCTCCACCTCCCCCAGTAGAAGCTCCTCCAAAAAGGCGCCGATTCTTCCGGAGAAGTAAAGAAACAGACGAACAGCCCCAACCTCTGCGGGAATCGGCGAGAGGGCTGCACGCTGCATACTTGCCGGGCCAATCCCCTCCTGAGGCTCCTGCCCGAGATGTAGCAGCTCCAGCGCAACCAGAAACCGTGGTGCCAAGTACGCCAGCAGCAGAATCATGGCAGCCTCCAGGAGCTGTCACACCGGCGTCGCCGAGCTCAGTTTCTGCGCCAATTCCCCCTGGCGGATCTCCGCCTCCTCCGCCCCCTCCCCCGACAGGTTCTGCACCCGACGTAACTGACGCAGACGTTTCCATCGGGGAGGTAGTAGGTGCATATGCGGGTACGACTGGATCCGCTGAGCCCCCGAAGCCAATGATCGATCCTGTGACGGGTCAAACACTGGCCTGGACCGCCCAGTCAGCCGTAGTCCAAGAAGAGGCGGAGCGTCAGCGCAGGCTCGCGGCAGCACAGGAAGAAGAACGT
>PSLF01000011.1 GCA_040289475.1 Acidimicrobiia bacterium
ATCCGGGCGGGCATACAGACGGGGGGCTTCCGCACTCGGGTCTGATGAAGCACTAGCATGTTCTTGCCCTGTATCCCACGTGCTCATCAGCGCAGAGGCGAGATCCTCTTCTTCGGCAACGTGAGCCTCGGCTCTGGCGCGTATCTCCGCGGGATCCATGAGCGCTACGATGCTGCCGCCCTCTAGTAGCTCGAAAAGAGTTGCGGGCCTAGGTACGACCCAGGCTAGCCACCCTTCCATCCCGGGAAAGTAAATTCCCTCTGCGAACTTCTCCCACACTGCTGCATTATCTGGATGAGATGCGAGAAGCCGACGAGCCAAATCTCTAACCTCATCGGTAGGCCGTAATTCTCTGGCGGGAAACACCGCCACCTCTTCTTCGATAACGTCGATCGTCCTCTGAGTCGAAACCGACACCGTCTTGATCTCTTCGATCAGATCGCCAAAAAAGTCGGTTCGGATGACGAATTCAGCTCCGGCTGGCCATATGTCGAGAATCCCACCTCGTATGGCGAACTCGCCCCGTCCTTCTACTTGATACGTACGTTCGTAACCCCACTGAACGAGCGTGTCCGCAGCCTTGGAAAGATCGACCTCTCGTCCTGGGGCTAGCAACAACGGTTCTTTAGGGATTCCAGCTGGATCCGTTCTTTGTAATGCTGCTCTGGCCGAGGCTACCACGAGCCTGAGAGAGCGATCCCCGGATCGCAGCCGCCAAAGGACCCGCATCCTCGTTCCCATAGCGTTGGCAGAGGGGCTTATGTGTTCGAAAGGAAGCGACTCCCATGGAGGTAAAACCTCGACTGGTAAAAACGTTGGTCCGTTTCGACTTCTTCTCTTGGGAGCAAAAGCGAGGGCATCCGCAGCAATCCTGTAGGCCTCCCTAGCCTCGGCAGTTACTACGATCAGGGGACCCTGACCGTTTTCTGCCAAATACTCGGCAAGAGCTGCTAGAAAGTATCCCCGCGCCGCGTCGATGACCGGAAGGAATGCGTCCTTTCCTCTGAGAAGACGGTGCGCCGCCTCTAAGAATTTAGCGTGCGCAAAAAGACCGGATAGTAAGTCGCCTCCAGGCTGCTGTGCCAATGTCACGATAGTTTTATGATCTCAAGAGCCCCTATGCAGCACCACGAAGCAGTACCGCTACCTACAATGCCAACGTCGCCCCTACTCGCCGAAGTTGTTTGCTCAGTCAAGCTTGAACCGTGCAAGGTAGTCGGAAAGACTCCTAGCCAGCTCTCCAAGGCGCTCCGCCACCCTGGCCTGCTCGCTTGCAGCCGACGCTGCGTTAGCAGAAGCCACAGACATCATGCTGACCTCGTGGGCGAGCTGAGCTGAGTTTGCCCGTTGTTCGGCAGCTAAACGCTTCACTTCGTCGGTGCTGGATGCGGCATTAGCTGCCGCCTCAGTTATTCGGTTGAGTGCCTCTCCTGCTCTCGCCACCATCGTGACGCCAAAGCGGACGTGCTCGCGGCCCTCGTCGCTGACCTTGACAGCTAGGTCGGTCTGTTCTTGAACCTCGACGATGAGCCCCTGTATCTCCCGGGCCGCAGCGGCTGTACGCTCGGCTAACTTTCTTACTTGCTCCGCTACCACAGCGAAGCCCTTCCCTGCCTCTCCAGCGTGTGCGGCTTCGATAGCAGCGTTGAAAGCTAGTAGGTTGGTCTGGCGAGCAATACCTTCGATGAGCCCTACAATCTTTCCGATTTCGGTGGAAAGCTCCTGAAGCTGCGCGGCCCGGGCACTCATGTCCGCCACAGACTGCTCGATACGTTTCATCCCCTTTGTCGACGCATCAACAGCCTCTCGGCCATCAGAAATAAGTACCTCTGCGACTTCGGTAAATCGGTCCAGGGATGCCTTTGCAACGTCAATGACCATCCCGGTCTTCTCCAGTAGTGCATCTATAGTGGCCCTCGTCGACTGGAACGACGAGCTCTGCGACTCAGAAGCACTCAAGGCTACTGCAGATGCCTCGCTGACCTCTCCTGAAACCTTCGCCAACTCGGCACCGACCTCACGAACCTCACCCACAAGCTGACGTAAATTGTCGACTGTTTGATTGAAGTGCTGGGCTACAGGTCGAATAAGCTGGGCCTGATACCCATCGCCAGCGGCGACTTGAATTCGAGTTCGCGAGGAGAGGTCACCTGTGGCCAGTCGCTCAAAGGCACCCTCCAAAATCTCGCCAGCGCTACCCAACTCCTCGGCCATCTCTTGAGCTTCCCGGCTCTTGGAGATCAGTTCCTGCACCACTTGATTCACGAAAAACGGAAACACTATCAGCCCTATCGAGACAAGAACCGTGTAGTCTAGCCGTTCCCGAGTAAGCTGGTCTAACAGACCCAAAGAAGCTAAGAACGTACCCGCTGCAAAGGCACCGAAAATGGCGTTATCGAGAGGTAAAGTAAGAGCGGACAGTGAGGTCAGAACCCAGAAGTAAACAAGCCAATATCCGCGCTCAATTCCCCCGGTTGCCCAAGTAAGAAGGGCGCAAGCTCCCAAGAGCGCGACTCCCGCTGCCCACATGAGCGCCCTGAATTTGAAAAGGCTCTGGGTACCGCTTCTTTCATCCCCAGCCACAATTCTGGTGGCAATTACTAACGACGGAACTCCTGCCACCAATACAACGATCGCCGCGAGTGCCGCCGGTTTCCTAGTAGAAGAGTCAAGCGCAACAGCAACGGACAGAGCCGTGCCCACCAGGAACGCCACACGGGCCCATGCACCGGCTTTCGCGAGTACAGTGAACATTTGCCGCCCTCAGCCGGGTACTCCGCTCTCGGCATCTGCGCCACTATTGTATAAATTCATAGCTGCATCGATTCCATGGATCAGCGCATACTCGATTGCCTCGGCAGCTCGCGCACTCGACTGGTCGGCTAAGTCTCGTTCCTCTGGAGCGAATGGGCCCAAAACATAATCCACTGGTTCCTCGCCCGCTGGCGGACGCCCAATTCCGATTCGGAGGCGCTGGAAAGAATAGGTCCCAAGCGCCTTGATTACCGACTCCACTCCCCTGTGACCTCCCGATCCTCCGCCAAACTTGAATCGCACCGTTCCAAGCGGCAGATCAAGGTCATCGTGGACTACCATCAGGCACTCTGGAGACACTCCGCAGCGCTCTAACAGCCATGCTGCAGCGCTACCCGACTCGTTCATGAAAGTTGTGGGTATCCCGGCGAGTACGCTGATCGTCTCTGTTTGTCCGTCTATACCCGAACCATTCAGTTCGATACGGGCAACCCTAACCAATCTACCGATGCGCCTGAGGCGGCTATTACGCTCTCGAGCGAACCGACGCACAACGTTGGAGCCCACGTTGTGACGAGTGTCCAAGTACTCCGAGCCCGGGTTGCCCAATCCCAAAACAACAAAGTCGATTCCCTCCAAAGTTGGGCTGGTGCTACGAACTACTCTCGCTCCTATACGCTTGAAAAATCCCCAGACATCGTGAGACATAGTAGTCAAGCAGCCGATCAACTAAGTGCGCCGGTCGCTCCTATCTATGCCCCGGCACAATTCGGATAATCTGTAGCAAGAACTATTCTTCCTGCGAAGAAGGTGCGGGCAATTTGCCGCCCTCTGGAGAACCCTCTCCAGCTGTGGGCCCTCCAATCACCGCCTCGCTCTCGCCAGCCTCCCCAGCGCCGGCTGCGGCGATTGCAGGTGGCAGGGATAGGCTAGCAACCACTTCCTCAGGATCGGTCACGAGCGTCACGTTTTCTGGAAGCTCAATGTCCATTGCCTTGATCGTGTCGCCGGGATTTTCAAGCATCGCCGCTGGCGCTTCGAGATGGGCCGGGACATTTGCAGGTAGGCACTCAATCTCCACCGAGGTAAGGTGGGTCTCGATTACAAAACCCTTAGAAACGGCGGGCGCTCGTCCCTCCAGCACCACCGGAACCTCGGTGTGAATCTTGGTGTCATGACGTATAGCGAGAAAATCGATGTGCAGATATTCGTCGGTTAAAGACTCCTTCTGGATCTCCCTGGGAATCGTGAGAATCGGCTTGCTGCTTCCCTCTAGCTCTAACTCCACCAGTACATTGCGGCCGGCTTCGGTAGACAACGCCCTGTGTACCTCTTTGCGATTCACCACAACAGTGATCGGATCAATCCCGCTTCCGTAGACAATCGCTGGCACAAGCCTTTGGCGCCGCGCAGCTCTCGCCGCCCCTTTACCAGTTCCTGAACGAAGTGTTGCTCCTAAGCGAACCTGCATCGTCTAATATCCAACTCCCTACCCGCCAATTCGCAATCAGCACCCGTCAAGAAGAGACATAGTGCGCGAAATAGAAGTTGAATAGTATCACTTCACAAACAAAACATCTCTGGGAATCTGACACCAGCTCGCGGGTTGTTCGGCAACACTTCCGGACAGAGCTAACCCTCCAGCCGATTGTAGCTGAGCGCCAATGGCGACTTTACATCTGCTCGTTCTCACCGCCAAAGATTTCAGACACCGATGCGTCTTCAAAGATCGCCTTTAGAGCTTTGGCGATAATAGGTGCGATCGTCAGAATTTCGATCTTGTCTAAGCGCTTTTCCTCAGGCACAGGAAGCGTGTTAGTCACTACTACCCTTTCGATCGGTGCGTTTTTAAGCCGGTCTACCGCTGGACCCGAAAGAACAGCGTGCGTCGCTGCTGCATAAATCTCGGCTGCCCCTCTCTCTCTCAGTAGCTCGGCAGCCTGGGTTATGGTCCCGGCCGTATCGATCATGTCGTCCACTAGAATGCACGCTCGCCCTTTTACTTCCCCGACGACCTCCAAGATCTCTGTTTTGTGGGCGACGGTCCTTTCTCTCTTTTTATGCATGATCGCTATCGGTGCATCGAACTGATCGCCCCACCGCTCAGCCAGCTTCACTCGGCCGGCGTCTGGGGAAACTATCGTGATGTCTTTGTCTACGCAGCTTTCGAACCACGACGCCAGAAGGGGCCTAGCAGTCAAGTGATCCACCGGGTAATCGAAGAATCCCTGAATCTGGCCCGTGTGGAGATCTACGCAAAGAATCCGGTTAGCGCCAGCTGCCGTGTAGAGATCGGCTATGAGTCGTGCGGTGATAGGTTCCCGGCCAAGCCCTTTTTTGTCTTGGCGTGCGTATCCGAAAAACGGTGCAACAGCGGTAATCCTCTTAGCCGAAGCCCGTCGTGCAGCGTCAATCATGATGAGCTGCTCCATAATGTTCTCGTTGATTGGAGAGCAATGGCTCTGCAGGATGAATACGTCCCACCCTCGAATCGACTCGCGGAAGCGGCAGTATATCTCTCCGTTTGCAAAAGTCTTGAGGTCGACCTTTCCGAGCTCAATGCCCAAATTTGCGGCTATCTCTTCGGCCAGCTCACGATGAGCCCGGCCAGAAAACAGTGCGAAGTGCTTGCGGGCCAATTGATCCTTGTCGAGCAGGAGACTTCCTTCCTCGATGAGGCCAGTTTGCGCGGCGTCAGCCATCTCCTCGCTTCTCCTCGTGCTCCCCGCCTTGGCCAGGCCGAGTACCTTCGTGTAATTCTTGGGCAATCGAGTTCTCGTACTCGTCGTCACCAACGTTGGAGTCGGTTGCTGTCCCTGCTCTTCGTCGGGCCACCCATCCACTGATGTTCCGCTGCCGCTGACGAGCTACTCCCAAGTCCCCGGGAGGCACGTCAACGGTAATAGCAGATCCAGCAGCCGTGTAAGCCCCCTTCCCGATTCTCACCGGAGCGACCAGCATTGTGTCGGAGCCAATCCTTGCATCGTCTTCAATGATTGTCCGGTGCTTTCGTTCGCCGTCGAAATTGCACGTAATCGAACCAGCGCCAATGTTGACCCGCGATCCCACCTCTGCATCTCCTATGTAGGAAAGGTGCGGGACCTTAGTGTGCTCCCCGATGGTGGCGTTCTTGGTCTCTACAGATGTCCCGATGTGGACCCCATCGGCTAACCGGGAACCCGATCGCAAATACGCAAATGGGCCCACTGTCACTCCGTTACCTAGCTGAGCTTCGCGCAGGACCGCATAAGTAACCGTGCATCCCGAACCCATCACCGAGTCCACGATTCGAGTGTATGGACCGATTTCGCAACCTTCCCCGATAGAAGTCTCTCCCTCGATAAGGGTACCCGGAAGAATGCGGGTATCTCTGCCGATGGAAACCTCCGCACCTATGAATGTTGTGGAAGGATCGACAAGAGTCACGCCCCTGGACATGTGTCCTCTGTTTATACGCTCCCTAAGAATCCGTTCCGTCTCGGCCAACTCGGCTCTGGTGTTGACTCCCATGACTTCTTCTGGAGGCGCATCTATTGCTTGTATTTCTCTCCCCCGACTGACTAGGACCTCAACAACGTCTGGCAGGTAGTACTCGCCCTGAGCATTGTCTTTAGAAAGATTTTGGAGAGCCTCAGCTAACTCGGCTCTGTTGAAACAGTAGAATCCAGCGTTTACTTCGGTTATTGCGGCCTCGTTGGGACCGCAATCGCGGTCCTCGACTATGCGCAGGACTCTTCCATCTTCCCCTCTCACGACTCGACCGTACCCAGACGGGTCGTCGAGATTCGCGGTGAGGATGGTCCCCCCTGCACCGCTCTCTTCCTGGTAGACCACGAGCTCCGCGAGGGTCTCTGCGGTTATCAATGGTGCATCTCCATTGACGACGAGTACGTGTCCGCCCGAGTCTTCGGTGTTCTCGTCAAGCCACTCCATAGCTACCTTGGCTGCGTGACCGGTACCCAGAGGTTCTCCTTGTTCCACGAAGGCCACCTCAGCGCCGTAAGGTAAATGTTCCGATGTAAGCGAAATCACCATATCCTTCCCGTAGCCAACCACGACGATGATGCGATCGCATCCCAATGGGCGCAGTGCATGAATTACCCATCCGATCATCGGGCGACCGGCGAGCACGTGAGCTACCTTAGGAATTGCCGATTTCATGCGAGTCCCGAGACCAGCCGCCAGGACGATCGCTGATAATGGGCGGGAGGTCTGGAACGGGCTATCTGTGGCACCTGATTGAGTCATGCTCATATCGTACGCTTCGAATCCTTATCGCGTCTGCCGATCCCTAAAGGGGTAAGAGACCGGCAATACTCTCGGCCTGTAGCTGGGAGGGGAGGAATCGAACCTCCATTCCAGGATCCAAAGTCCTGTGTGTTGCCGTTACACCACCTCCCATCGGTTTCCGGTGGTCCAGAATACGAATTGCCGAGCACCTAGTGCGGCGGATCTCCCTCAGAAGACCCCCGCTCGACAATCGTCACGCCCGTTCTGGAAGCACGACAAACGAACACTTTTGAAAAAAGCTCCTGTGCTGCGTTGCACGTCTCCATCGCTTGATCTTCCGAGTCACACACAACGAACATGGCGGAGCCGGAGCCCGTCATCCGGGCAGGTGAACCAGCTATCCTCGACAACTTCCTTCTCAGCTTCTCCAGCGGGGGTGCCAGCCACTCGGCTGCTGGCTCAAGGTCGTTTACGAAAACGTCTACTAGTCCATCGATGGCAGCCGGTGGTTCAGCTTGCTCACCCTTCTTTTGGATGGAGTCAAAGGCAGCGTACACGTCTCCCGTCGAAAGCCAGAAATCGGGAATACCTACCACGAACCGGGCAGCTTCCAAGGCATCTGTGAACTCGAGAGTCTCGATCTTTTCACCAGTAGAACCAACGCGTGCAACTCCTCCGACGAGACAGAAGGGCACATCGGACCCCACGCTTCGTCCGATCTCGGCAAGTTTGACTCCGTCGAGATTCGCACCGCTTATGCGGTTAGCCAGATCCAACACAGCAGCGGCATCAGCCGACCCTCCTCCAAGGCCCGTACCTGGAGGTACCCGTTTTTCCAGCTTTATCTCGAAACCCAAATCTGTTATCGCGCACGCGTCCTGAAAAACCTTCGCCGCTTTGAGCGCCAGATTCTGCAGATCCGGCCCGGTGTCTTCCCCGGAGACCTCCAGTGTGTTTACTCTGCCTTCCGCCAGCTCAACGCGAACAGCATCGCCCAGGTCTAAAGAGCACATAACTGAGGAAATCTCATGAAGCCCGTTTATGCGCCGCCCCACTACTCGCAGCGAAAGGTTCAGCTTTGCGTGAGCGACCGCTTTCATGAATCGCCTCGAGTCGATCCAGCCTCGGTCAGGGCACCCAACGTTTTTTTTTCAGGATAGGAAGTGAGTTTTGCCATTCAGAATCGACTTCGCGAACGGCGCTAGCCAGCGCAGCGAACCCTTCCAATCCAATTTGTTCTGCGCGCGCGGTCGGATCAATCCCGGCCTTGGCAAACAACTCTGTGGCAAAGTGAGGATCGGAAAACCACTCGAGTCCCACTAGTGCGTTCTTCAACATCTTTCTCCTAAAAGCAAACCCCTGATTTACCAGAGCAAACAAAAGCTGCTTGGGGGCAACCACTGGGGGCTTTTCTCTTCTCTGGAACTGTACGATCGCAGAGACCACGCGGGGACGAGGGTAGAAGACATCTGGCGGAACTTTTGCCGCTATTGAAGCCTCTGCCGCGTAAGCCAATAGTAGAGAGGCTGCTGAAGAGTTCCGCGAGTCTTTCGAGCCGCACAAGCGCTGAGCCACCTCGACCTGGAGCATCACAGCCCCGGAGCGGACCTTGGGATAGGTCTCCAAAAGATGCAACAACAGGGAGGTTCCGCTCGAATACGGTAAGTTCGACACTAACTTCCAATCTCGTGCGGCCTCGAAAGCTTCGAGAACAGTTTTCCAACTATGTCCACCAGCCTCGGTTTGCAAAACATCCAGGGCTTCCTTCGCCGCCTCTATGACATCTGCTACAAATGCATCAGCGGACACAACGAGTGCTCCTGGGACCGTGGAACGCACGACCGAGGCTAAAGCGGCATCTTTTTCTATTGCTAGAACGTATGCACCGCAGCCTACTAACGCTGTGGTGAGCGAGCCTACGCCGGGTCCGATCTCGAGAACGCAGTCGGCCTCACTCACCTCCGCGATGCGGCACATTTTCTTCGCGACACTGGGATCTACTAAAAAATTCTGACCCAGAGCTTTCCTGGGCGATATTCCTCGTCTCTTCAGCAAAGCGATTACGTAGGATCGCCCGAGTCTTTGCGGACTTGCACGGGCTGGAAGGTCGTGGCTTCGGCTCCCATCCTCCACCGCAGCGCTCACCTGCCCGCAAAGAAAATAGCGGAGGCGGAGGCCGTGGTAGTAGAAGCTACCTCTTCCTCCGAAATGCCCTTCAAGCGAGCCAACTCGCGACCTACAAGTGCTGTCCTTGCAGGCTCGTTGGGGCTTCCCCTATAGGGGTGAGGACTCAAGAACGGAGAGTCCGTCTCTAGAAGACATCTTTCAAGCGGAGCCCAGGCTGCCACCTCGCGTAGCTGCCTAGCGTTAGCGGTTTTGAAAGTTATAGGGCCAGCGAAAGAAAGAAATGCTCCAAGCGACAGGTACGACTCTGCATCATCTCGAGATCCAGAAAAGCAGTGCATGACGAGGGGCGGCAGCGATCCTGATCTGAGCTCGTCCTCTAGTACTCTTCTCGTCTCCCGATGGGCCTCTCGAACATGAATCACCAACGGCTTGGAAACACGCCTAGCCAGTTCGATGTGAAATCTAAAAGCCATCTCTTGATCGGATGGAGGTGCTTGTCCACGATAGAAGTCGAGGCCGGTTTCTCCGATGGCAGCGACAAACGGGGACTTGGCCATCTCATTCAATGTGTTCTCAACCCCGGTCGAGAAGAAGTGAGCTTCGTTGGGGTGAAGGCCAATCGTGGCTACGCACCGAGGGTCGGCCATGGCTATGCCCATTGCTTCTCTCGAAGTTTCTGGATCGATGCCTACGACGACAAACCTCCTGACGCCCGCCTCTTCGGCCCTCTGGAGAATCGCTACTATACGCGGATCCAAGCTCGCCGGCGAAAGGGGGGAGCCACTAGAAAAAGCTGTTCCAGCTGCGTCAGTATCTGTGGCCAAGCTCTCGGAGTTTGGGTACGGCGTCCTCTTAGTGCTATCAGAAAAAAGCGCATCTTGGCGGGAAAGAAATATATGGCAGTGAGTGTCGATCCAGTACGAATTCATACCAGGGGAGAAAACCTAATGACGAGGGCAGGACACTTATAACAGATCCAGATCCTCCCGAATTCTCCTTTTCCAATCACCATTGTTCACTACCCAATCGATGGGGTTCTTTGCGATGGTTCTTTGCATCTCCAATACTCACCCGGCCCGCCGGACCGAAGACAATAGTGAATTCCCCTCTTGGCTTGTGCTGCGAGAAGTGAGCTATAGCCTCTTCTAAATCTCCTCGGACGACCTCTTGATGAATCTTGGTCATCTCCCTGCACACTGCCACTTGGCGGTCTTTGCCCATTACCTCTCTAGCATCACACAAGGTATTCAAGAGTCTGTGGGGAGCTTCAAAGACAACCGTAGGGCGGTCCTCCGCCGCAATCCTCCCCAAAATCTTCCTTCGTCTGGATGTCGTGCGAGGCAAAAAACCTTCGAAACAAAATCGGTCAGCCCTAAAACCAGAAAGTACTACTGCTTGGATAACTGCGGAAGGGCCTGGGACGCAGTCAACCTGAAATCCCTCTTGAATTACCCGGCTGACCAGCTCCCATCCGGGATCCGAGACGAGGGGCATACCAGCGTCGGTGGTGACCACTACCGTCTTCCCAGAGCGAACACCTTCGAGGATTTCCTCGGTCCTTCTCTTGAAGTTTCCGGGGTGGTACGAGAGAAAGCGCTTTTTAGAGATGCCGAGGTGGACTAGAAGTTTTCGCAGCCTCCGGGTGTCTTCGGCGACGATCACATCGGCTATCTCTAGGGTAGCCCTCATCCGATCAGAACAGTCCCCAAGGTTGCCGATAGGGGTACCCAGCAGTACCAGGATCCCATCTGTACGATTGCTCATCGCGAACCCGACATTCCGGCTTGGGCTCGGACTTCTATAAGATCACCTTTCTCGATTTGGATTCCTCTGAGCCAGGTTTGCTCGTCAGGCTCGAGCGGCACAAGCTCTAACACATCTGTGGCACCCCTGCACGTTTGGGGAAGTCTCCACGGGGAAACTCTAGACAGCACCGAGATTACGAGGTAGTACGAGTCCGAGCCCCGCATTGGTCGAAGGGCCCCTAAGTCAAGTCCCGTTCCTTCGTTCAAATGGAGCATCTTCGTTGCTGTCTCACCGATGTTTCCATTTGTTTTCCTAGGCTCGACAGACTTCAAAAAGACGATGTCGATTGGAAACGACATTCCCCAGGTGTGCACGGACGAGCAGTGCCTGAGGAGTGCTCCCCATCCGGCAGGTGGTCTCTGAGTGAGGAGCAGCCCCCGCATCTTGGCAAGCAACGTCTCGGCTATGATGCAGCGGCCGATGGGGCCTAGACGTTTGGTGTCTCTTAGAAGATATACGAGATGAGTTGGGTGTAGTACGCGGCCCACATCCCAAGACTATCCCGGCCGCGCCGATGGTTCAGCGCTCTATAGGTACACCGACAAGCGAGCCGTACTCTGTCCACGAGCCATCGTAGTTTTCCACGTTGGGATACCCGAGGAGCTCGTGGAGCACAAACCATGTGTGTGCGGAACGCTCTCCTATCCTGCAGTATGCAATTGTCCCACGGTCTTTGGTAACCCCTTGCTCTGTATATAACTTAGCCAGCTCTTCGGGAGACCTGAAGGTTCCGTCCTCTTCTACTGCCTTTGACCAAGGAATATTTTTGGCGCCCGGGATGTGTCCTGGTACTTGGGCTTGCTCTTGTGGAAGGTGATCAGGAGCTAGTCGCTCTCCTCTATATTCTTCAGGCGACCTCACATCTACCAAGTTCACCTTGCCCAACTTCTGGAGGACCTCGTCCCTAAAAGCTCTCAGTTCGCCACGAACAGGTCCGGTGACCCGAAAATTGGTGGGAGAGAACTGAGGCACCTCGGTTACAAGCTCTCTACCCTCCAGCTCCCACTTCTTCCGGCCTCCGTTCAACAACTTGACGCTGTCGAATCCGAGGTATCTGAGAAGCCAGTATGCATAAGCAGCGAACCAGTTGTTGTTTCCGCCGTACAGAACTACCGTGGTGTTCTCGTCTACTCCGGCTTGCTGTAGCAGCCGAGAGAGGCCGTCCTGGTCAATAAAGTCTCTTTTGACCGGGTCTCTTAAGTCCACGAACCAGTTCCAAGCGAGTGCGTTTTTTATATGTCCTTTATCGTACGCGGTGGTGTCCTCATCTACCTCGACTATCCGGATAGATGGATCGTCGAGCCTTTCCGCTAGGCGATCGGTCTCGATGAGCACCGGCGAGTCTTCGTATCTAGCCATTCGATCCCTCCTTTTGGACCCGTAGATCCCTTGCGTTTGAACCTCCTTCTGTTCCGGCTTACACCCCCTGGCATGCGCCGCTAGGTGCCTCTCGATAGTATTTGCGATCACCTTCATTCATAAGCCAGATGGCAGTCGATGCACCGCGGTAACAATTCAGAGTAGTTTAGTCGGAATTACTTTTGTATTATCGTAGATCGCCCCCTGCGATGCAAGTGGGTCCGAGGGCCCGCCGCCACGGGACCGGTGTCGACAAGTACTAGAGACGACTCGGTTTCGACAGCAATTACATTCGAGTAGATCTGGAGGAAGTAGATGCGAATCTGTGTCACCCCGAAACGCCCAACTCAAATAGGGCGTCGAGACCCTAAAAAATTAGCGCCGCCGCTGTCGAGACTGCCTAGACCGGCGCTGGCCTCGATCTTCGTCTCGGTAGTTACGCTCTTCGCTCAGCGAGCTGGAAATCCCGAGAATACCGTACTTGTAGATCGCCGCCGCTAGCACGCCGCCCAGCAAAGGTCCTAGCCAGTATACGAGGTGGTCCGCCCAGTATCGTCCGGCGAGTGCCGGCCCGAAAGTTCGAGCTGGGTTCATCGAGGCACCGGTCAAGGGTCCACCCGCCATGATGTCCATGGCAATCACTAGCCCGATCGGTATCCCAGCGACTTTACCAAAGGCCCCCTTGGGATCGATCGCTACTGCGGCAACGACCCACACCAAGAAGAAAGTCAATACAGCCTCTATAAGCACACCTTGACCGAAGGAAATAACAGTGCCTTCTTTGGCCAGCATGGGCGTACCGAGCTTTACCTTTTGCCAAAGCTCTGTAGGTACTGCAACCCGTATTACTGTAGCGGCAACCGTAGCGCCAACTAGTTGACTCACTATGTACCCTGCCGCTTGGCCCACCGATATAGCTTTTGCTACCACAGCCCCTACCGTCACTGCAGGGTTGAAGTGTCCCCCCGAGACATGTCCGACCGCGGTGACCATCGTTGCTATCGCAAGACCGTGTGCTAATGCAATCGTTACTAGACCGGCTCCGCCTTCGGCACCAGCAAAGCCCGCTGCGACGATCGAGCCTATACCAATGAACACGAGGGCAAACGTACCTATGAACTCAGCTACCAGCTTTTTCCAGATAGGAATGTCCATTCCTTGCTCCCTCTACCTGATGTCATCTAATAAAATCTTCCGGGCCTCTTCGACCCAGCCCCTCGCTCTGTGGGCTATTTTTCGATCCGCTTGCTTCTCCCAGATCTCGAGCTCCTCTAATAGTTTTTTAGATCGCTCTCGTCGTTGCGCGTCGCCGAGAGGGATCGTTCCTTGGAGCTTGGTTCCGCCCTCCAAGCCTCCCTCTGGAAAGTACCAGTCCTTGAGCCAACGGCATCCTGCAGCTAGAAGAGCCAGGCCCAACGGAGTTGCTTGGGGCGGAACTTTTCGCCGCAAAGCCCATTCGGTGTCATCTCCTTCGTATGACACCATAAGCGAGGCGCCCGGGCCAAGCATACGCGCCAGATCCGGCAGTATCGAGGCATCGGTAACGACCAGGTCTGCCCAAGGCCGCAACCCGCTGTGAGGTCTACCCCAGAAAACAAGGCCGATCGCGGCTGGTTCACCGGCTGAGTTTGAAAAAACCACCCGTTCCTCACCGCTAGCACGGCCGGGTCTACGGCTCGTTATGTGCACGGCCAGTAGCGCGATGCGGCTTCTTACTCGACATCGGCTGCGGGCTCTGCCGCCTTCCTCGCCGAGGCTGATCCATCCCCGTCGATACTGACCCACCTCTCCTGGAGCTTCTCCACCACCGCAGGCATTGTCGTGTACTCCATCTCGTCGAGGGGGAGCCTGTGAGGCTCGAACGGGCCATGCCTCCGCAGGTAGTCCATGATCTCGTTGCACTGCTGCCTGGCCCTGTCGAATGAGGGGTCGTCGAAGATATCCCGGGGCTCTCCGAGCATCCCGTCCTTTATTTGAAAGCCAAGACCCACCACTCTCGGTGGACCGTCGAACCTACTAGGCTGAGCATGAGCCAAAGGAACTGGCATGAGGGGCGCATGATGCGAGCCCCGCATGCATCCGGCAACAGTGTGCGGGAACGCAAAGGGCTCGGTAACTTCCCCAACAGCAGGAAGACCGGACTGCGCTCTCACTATCATGACCGGATCATCTTTGCCAACGTACCTTCCAGCCATGAAGGCGAGTCTTTGTGTAGACGTAGCTGCAGCGTCCTCGTCGAGAGTTTTGGACCGGACCTTTTTTATCACGTATCTCGAGGGAGCTCCGATGAACAAAAGTAAGTCGTACATTTCAGCCGGACAGTCAAAAAGTATCTTTTTGTCCTCTTTGAGGTCGAGCACCTCGAACAAAAATCCCTTGTGCATCTTGGGGTCTATAACCAGTCCGGCCGTGTTGAAAGGATCCGCAAAGATCTTGAACAGTGGTAGATTCCATGCCCCTGGCTCGGTCTTGTCTGCCAGAAAAACGAGGATTGGTTCGGATGGCCGCTCCTCGAATTCGATCTCAGCGTAACCAGGACCCATTCCACGGAGATTTCCAGAGAAAGCATCGGTCAGGAGATCCTGTCCAGCGCCGTAAAGACCCAGGCGCTTGGCGACCTCCGTCGTAGCCTCGAACGTCTCCCAAGCAAACCGATGAACCCGTTCTGACTCCGAACCGTGTGTATGAGTGAGGATCAGCGCAAGGTCGTCGCCACACCACGAGACTCGTCCGTCGATGATTAGGTTGCCCTTGGCGGTCGCCACCTTCGCTTCAGCTTCCTTGACCATTTCTGGGTGCATGGCGGAATGCCCTACCCATCCACCCGTGTCTGCTTTTATTACGCTAAGAGTTAGCATTCTTGGCCTCCGTCCCTCTAAAACACCTACAGCATCACTCCGAAGTCCCAGTTCGGTACCATATTGCCCGAAGGAGTGCCCGTTATGCTTAGCGCAGATCCGAATCGTCGAGCAAGTCTCATCTCGCCCGGTCATGCTACCGACAATGCATACCGTGGCAACGTGGCGCATCTTCAGCAAAGATTGCAACGCCTAGATATTGCCTAAAAAGGATCGCCTGACGTTGTGGCCAAAGAACAGTGGAGCTGATTGTCGTTGACAAAAAAATCTGCTCAGTTACTCGATCGACTACGTTTTCGAAATTCGTGTTTTCAGGGAGCTGGCTGGGAGATTCATAATCCTGCCACCAGAGCGCGACACGATCATAGGCAAAGCCGCCGTCTTCGTTGTCTCGGAGGCAATCGAGGGTGATTACCTAGAGTTCGGCGTATACAAAGGCGAGTCTTTGGCCACGGCCTACCGGACCTTTGAAGCGGTGTATTCGAGAGAGATGTCCTCCTCCACCAGTTCCAACCCCCAGCGCTGCGAAGATCTCAAGAAGCGATGGGATTCTATGAGGTTTTTCGCTTTCGACTCGTTTCAAGGGCTGCCCGAGCTGAAGGGCCCAGATTCCTTGACCAAAGACTTCACCCCTGGCCAATTCCGTACTTCATCTGATGAGTTTTGGGCACACCTCCGCCGTAGAAAAATCGATACGTCGAAGGTCGTAGCGGTGGAGGGGTGGTTCGAAGATACCCTCACCGATGATACCAGGACCCGCCTTGGCATCAAGAAAGCCGCTGTAGTTCACATAGACTCTGATCTTTATGCCTCGGCCAAGCTCGCACTGTCTTTTATCACCCCTGTTCTGCAGGACGGTACAATTCTCATCTTCGACGACTGGTTCAATTACAGGGGGCATCCTGCGCTGGGTGAAAGAAGGGCTCTTCGAGAGTGGCACGAACAAAACCCCAAGTGGGGACTGACCGAGTATCACAAAGAAGGTGTGCGCCGTAACTCTTTTATCGTGAACGATTTGACCCTAAGAGCTGATTTGGTGACGACATGATTGCGCACACTTGGAAGATAGCTCGCATCAGGGGCATTGAGCTTCGCATCGATCATTCGTGGGTGATAATCGCGATTCTGGTCAGTTGGACAATGCTGGCTAGGTTATATGTCCTGCATCCCGATGCGAAGTTTCGGCTGCTATTTCCGGCAGCCGTAGTCTCCGCCGCATTGTTTTTCGGATCGGTCCTGTTTCACGAATTCACGCACGCACTGGCCGCGCAGGCATTCGGGATTCCAGTAAAGTCAATTACTCTTTTCGTCTTCGGCGGTGCCACCCATGCCGACGTCGAGGCCAAAGGGCCCGGACCCGAGATGATAGTGAGCGCCCTCGGTCCAATATCCTCGATTTTCCTCTCGCTCATTTTCTGGGTCGCCTACGCAGTGGCAGTCGTTGCCAAAGCTTCTATCGCGGCATCCAGCCTCGGATACCTCGCCTGGGTCAACTTAGCCCTAGCCATATTCAACCTGGTGCCTGGATTCCCGTTGGACGGTGGGAGAGTGCTGAGGGCTGCTGTGTGGTCGATCTCTGGAAGTCTAGATACTGCAACGAAGGTAGCATCCAGAGTCGGGGAGACGATCGGGTACGGGCTTATAGCGGTGGGAGCCTTTTCCCTATTCGGCAGAGCCATATTCCCCGGACTGTGGATGGCTGCGATTGGATGGTTTCTAGCCTCATCAGCTCGAGCACACGACGAGGAAAGACAAGTGAGGAAACTGCTCAGAGGGGTAGCAGTTGAAGAGGTGATGGAGGTAAGCCCGGTTACGATCCCGGGTGACACAACAATCCGTCAAGCTGTCGACAGATATCTTGCTCATACCACTTTCGACGCCTACCCCGTGGCGGTAGATGGAAAAGTGGCAGGGTACATTACTCTGGAAGCCATTCGAGACATCCCCCCTGAGTTCTGGGAGCGCCAGCCCGTAGTAGAGATCATGACTCCCTTGGACGAGAACTCAGCAGTGCCGCCACACGCTCCAATGGAAGTCGTCTTGCATCGCTTAGAACTAGGCGACTCGGGTGTGGTTGTAGTTCTGGATGAGCAGGGAAACGCTGTGGGCGTAGTAACGGCTCAGGACATAGGAAAGTGGATTCGCCGTCGTAGCCTCTTGGTCAGATGAGTGCTACAGTGGAACGGCTTCGGCCGCCTGGTGTGTGCGTGAAAGGCCACCTCTTTTTCAAGGCTAGCTTCGGAAACAACCGAGTCTGCACCGGATAGGGCCCGAGTCTCCGAGATCAGGCTGACCCGGTTCCCTGCGAAATGCTTATAGCTACAGTGCCCGCTATGACTAGCAAGATTCCTACAACTTGTACAGGACGAAGGTGCTCGTTTCCAAATATCACGGCAAGGAATGCTGTAACGGCCGGATAAGTAGCTGAGACAGGGACTACGATGGCGGTGTTCTGGGACTTGAGCGCTTGGTAGAAAAAGACCACTCCAGCTATAGCTGCCAGCTGTATAAGTGAGGCCCAGCCAAAGGCCCTGGCATCGAAGCCGGTTCGCTCAGAGTTAGTAAACCACAGAACCAACGCGATAACAGAAGTTGTGGGAATCCCCCATACTATGAGCTGTTGCCAGTCATGGCTTCGCAGCGCCATTCCGTTTAGAAATCCCCATGCTCCCCACGCAATGACCGTGGCCAAAGCCCAAACCTGCCAAGGCATGCGCACCTCCTTCATCAACCTGGCAGCCAGGTTTTAGATACTGAGACTGCGCGTCTGCTACCGAGCCAGAGCGGTCTAGCATTACTCATTCGCATCGGTCAGCCTATCTGGGGGCGTCGGCTATGACATCGTCAAAACTGCAACGGACCCAGCGCCGCCGCTATCCATCCGAGCGCTACTGCCTCTGCAAAGGAGACCACAGCCGGGGAGGCACCCGACTTATAAGCACCGACAGCGAAAACCTCAAAGTAAACAAGTACTCCAACCAAAAGCGGGATAGCCAAAACCATGACAGGCTGAAGAGCCCCGATCCCGATAGCCACACCAATGGCTCCCAGGGCCATGAGTTTTAGCACCACAGAACAAGTAATGCTCCGAAGAATCCCGCCTCTTTTGGAAAGAAACTCCACAGCCCAAAAGCCTGGGAAAAAGCCGGCCGCACTGAGAACCGCTGAGAGTAGGCGCTTGGGATCGAGGCCCAAGTTGTGGATCTTGGACAGCCCCCCGGCCAGTAGCACCAAGAGAAGCGCGCTCCCGGCTGCGGCAGACAAAATACCCCTAGGCCTCGGACTGCTGACAGCCACAGTGTCCTTCAAAAAAGAGACGGCTGCTGCAACCGTCGCACCCGAAGTCGCAAACAAGACAATGAGCCCGGAGAGGAGTCCAAGCGGTATCGCCCCATTCAACCCGAAAACTTTTGTCACGATCAGACCAGCAAGCAGAGCTGCGCCCCACAGCACGACTATTCGGCCCCAGCGCAAATTCTCATCCAGCGCAATCCAGTCGGTACCGCGCTGGAGACGCCCAGTGACTCTGCCCGCCCCGTAGGCAAGTATCAAAGCCAGTGCGACCAACGGAAGATAGGAGTGCCGAGCCCCAGCTTGCGCAAGGACAGCATCGTCGGCCGGTGACAACGTGTCTCGGGACCCCCAGAGGGCATTCGTCTCGCCACCTCTCCCCACCGTCGCCCTTAGCCATGCAACCAGCCATCGCACAGTTTGGGGAGAGGAGACTATAGATAGGTGATCGACCCCCCGCACCTCTACCTGAGCGACTGCGTCCCCTTTTTCTACGTTCCCGTAGACGACGTCCTCCCTCATCGCTCCGACTCCGGCGAGGTCTGCGGCTATCTGCCGGACCCTCTCCTTCAGAACCCGAGGATCTCCTGCGGCATAGATAAACATGGTGTTTTTGGGGCGTTGTGGACCGGTCAGAGCCCGGCCACCCGAGATCGCCAAAACCGCGGAAGGACGAGGGTCCGCAGAAGCGAAGTCGAGAGCAGTCGCGGCTCCCATAGAGTGCCCCGCAACTACAATCCGGGAGGCATCTACGTACTTGTTCGAGCTAGCCCAGTCAATCACGCGACCCATAGTCGCGCGGTGAGTCGGACCTGCTGGAGAGCCGAACGAGTTCTCGTTTTGGCCGTGTCCAGGTGCATCGTATGTAGCTACTGCGTATCCGTTGCGAGCCAAGGACTCGGCCAGATAGGACAGACCGACACGATCTCCGACGAGCCCATGGGCCATGACAACCAACGGGAAGATCCTGTCCGAGACTCCTCCAATGCCTCCTGCTTCATGCACAGAGGATCCCCGGGGGATGTAAAGAGTGACCGGAATACCGTCTTCCAACACAGCGGAGATTCGAACCACTTGACCGTCGTCTGTGTCCCGTGGAGCCAGCACACCGAGCGACCACAACACCAGCGCTGCGATCATCACCACAGAGTAAACGATCCTTTTTATGTCGCGTGGGGGCTGTTGGGCGCTGCCTATCTCAGTCATCCGAATTACAAGCCCCTGCCCTACTAGACAGCCCCACGCTTCGCCGGGCCTGCTGGACGAAGTTCCGGTCTAGCCCATTGGTCAAGTAGCAGAAGGAAATCCCCGAGTCAGGATCCGCCCACGCGATTTGTCCACCTGCCCCATCGTGCCCGAACGTGCTCGGAGAGACCTCCTGACCGAAGCCCCTGTATATCGACTCGAGAGGATCCTCGGCAACCATAAGTCCCCTGCTACGGTGGGACGTTATCCCACGGATCGGATCGGGGAGATCCGAGATCAGTTCTATCCCTTCCGAGATAATCTCGGATTTCCATATGGCGGATCGAAGATGCGCTCCTTGACCAAACAACGACAATCGACCCCCGTCACCCTCTCGATTATGTCAGCAAGGACCCAGTGTGCTTCAGAAGGTGTTCTACGGTGACTGCGTGCTTACCGTTGGAAGACGTCCACGCTGTCGCCTTAGCGCCGGATACCTAGTAACTAGACGTCGCTCTGCGATTCGTCCTGAAGCGTCTTTTAGAGAGAATACAGAGCCTTTACTTGTGGGTGCGGCGAATCGAAGATCTCCTAGGTCAGGGCGCGCTCGGAGGGACTCGAACCCCCAACCTTCTGATCCGAAGTCAGATGCTCTATCCAATTGAGCTACGAGCGCTCGTCTAGCTTGGCCAAACCATGCCTGGGGTACGTCAATTAACATACTCAACTCATCGCTGGTTCAAGCCCTCATCGGTATCTGGCGGCCTCCGCAAGACCAGCGATGTTGATGCGGTACCCTCTCCCTCTTACCGCTATCACGAACCTCCCTAGCTCGCCCAGGGCATGCCTGATCCTGGCTATGTGAATGTCGATAGCACGAGAGTTAGTATTCAGAACCCCCCCTCCCAGCGCTTGGTACAACTCGGATCTAGCCACCACTCTTCCTTCTGCCTCGAGAAGACGGGCGAGAATGCGGATCTGACCAAGCGAAACAGGAACCGGTTTTCCATCGACCCGAAGCTCGCACATCTCCGAGGGGGAAAGCCAGATCGGGCCACACGAGATCGCGTCAGCTGGCGCTGGTGTTTTGGCACCAGATCGTGTTCTCGATCGAGCTTTGGATCCTGCGGTCACCACAGAGCGACCTTTTCCACTATGTTCTGCTAAAGAGCAAAACCAGCAGAGCGATGGTGGGTCCTACCAGAAAAACGGACCCACCCTCTTTTATCAGTCGACTCAGTGGAACCGTGGGGCTCACACCCGCAAACAAGCGAGCTTTCCGACAGGCCAGCTTTCCGAAAAAAAGCATTGCATAACACCCAAGCATGGCCCCGAGGTACACAACTCTTGACGCGCCGAACAGTGCGAGAATTCCCACTGAGACAACGAACGCCACCGGTGCCATCACGAGGCGCGGATTCGATTCGACGTACAAGTCTCTGTTCGCCATTCAGTTCTCGCGTGGCTTCAGATCGCCGCCTCTCCAACAGGTTGCGGGTAGGGCGGCTAGTAAGCTCGGGATTGGACAAAGCCCCTTGTACTAGTGAGTAAAGCTCTTGGTAAGCGCTTTGAGGTCTGCAAAAACTCTTGCTGTTATACCCACGCTCGTCGCAGCAAGGGCTGAGCCCGCAAAGAGGGCAACAACGGGATCTAATCCAAAGGCAATACCAACTCCATAGCCCAGCACTAGCGGCGCGATTACCCCCATGAAAGCAACGCTTAGCGATGATCTACCCACAGAACCGAGTTCTGCGAGATCCATTTGAATGCCGACATCGAAGAGGACTCGTTACCGCTACATAAAAATCCCGTAACAGGTAAGTATTGTCTTCGCCTCGGCAAGCACAAATAGCAAAGCCTCGTCCAAGGGTCTCTTTAGGATCACGAACACGACCTGGTTCAACAGCATTCTGGCCCGAGGCGGATGGGCTGACGTGTCTAACTCAATCAGGCTGCGCGCTCGGAGGGATTCGAACCCCCAACCTTCTGATCCGTAGTCAGATGCTCTATCCAGATTGAGCTACGAGCGCACAGTAAGAACGGCGGGTGCTTTCAGGGTCTACACTGCCGAGAGAACTCCCTCCCGCAGAGAGCTCGATCTCGCTCTTTGAGTTGGCATCAAAGTATTGTACGGACCCCGCACGCCTCAACCACACCAGTATCCCCAGGTTGCGAGAGTCTGCCTTTTCGAGAGATCGGATGCCCAAGCAGAAGCCGAAATCAATCGCTCTCGCTTAGCCGAGCGGAGGGGGAGGGATTCGAACCCTCGAGGCGGCTTTATCCGCCAACCCGCTTAGCAGGCGGGCGCCCTAGACCGGACTAGGCGACCCCTCCAATCCTCATGCCACCTTGGCACAGAGGCGTGTCCGAAGCTGCTCTCCGATGCTGCACGAGCACTTCACGATATCCACCAATAACTTCATCCACAGTAAGCCTATTGTGCCGGATTGCTCCATGGCATGCGGTAATAGAGATGTGAAACGGCCCTGTGATTTTGGGAGCATCGAGGGGCGCGGGGTCTGCAGAGATAACTAGTGAAAAAGTATCAGTTCGGCGAGCACGAAGATTTTGGAGCGGATATACTCAGCGTCACGCCGCGGAGCTCAGATGGATTCAGCTGATAAAGGTCCAGCTCATAAGCTCTCAAACGACCACTTCCCCGGCGACTTGCCGGTATCAGAGTGGCCCAAGGTATGGGCGGTTGTCCTGAATTGGCGCAACGCCAAGATGACCGCTGAGTGCGTACGCACCCTCGAGAAGTGCGGATATCCCAACTTAGAGATTCTCATCGTCGACAATGGCTCCGAGGACGGAAGTCCCGCCTTGCTCTCGAGGGAGTTCCCATTCCTTCACCATATGCATCTGCCCGTGAATCTCGGATATGCAGGTGGAAACGCGGCCGGCATGCAAAGGGCGCTCGCTGATCCCTCCACCTTTGCGGTGCTCGTTATAAACAACGACTGTGTCGTGACCGAAGGATTCCTCTTTCCTCTGGTCACCGAACTTTTAGATCACCCTGACACGGCAGCGGCGGGACCAGTTCAGCTCTTGTATGAAAACGACGAACTGGTGTGGGCAAACGCGGGATCGCGCTTTTCGTTTTGGCTGGCTCGTGTCGTACCGGACGGGCTGAGCAGCTCCGAGGTGCCCGCTCGAGGCCAGCGGGCAATTGTCGAATTCCACTGCGGGGCGTGCGCACTTTATCGCGCCGATGCGCTACGAAGGGTTGGATTGCTCGATCCGAAACTTTTCTTGTTCGGAGAAGAACCCGATTGGAGCTACAGGGCAGCAGTGGATGGGTGGAAAACCGTAGTGGTCACAGATTCGCGGGTTATCCACCCAGGGGGTCGCTCTACTGACACCGTTCCGCTGGCCAAGACTTACTACATCTACAGAAACACATCATGGCTTATACGGCGTCATGGAAGTACAGCACAAATAGGCGTCCAGGTAGTCAGGGTGTTGATCGGGCGCGGGCTGCGATCTGTTGTTGCAAGCCTCCTTCGAGGGGAGCTGATGCTGGCTTGGGCCAAACTGAGAGGTAACATCGACGGTATTGTTGGTGACGCGTCGAGATCGTCGATTCCCGAAGAAGCCGCGCTACAGCAAAAGTTCGAGCTGGAACATGCCGACGGTGCTCTGAGAAGAAGAGCCAGCAGACACATGACTGCTGACGCGGTACGCACAGCTATAGCAGACGCTACCAGAAACAGCCTTCCATAACTAGATCGCTCAGGCAGTCTTGCTCACGCCACTGCCGTAATCTGGGAGATTTCCAAATCCTGCGAGCACGAGCGCCGTAATTCCAACCAGTACACCGGATCCGAGCATCCAGATGCCCGTGAGGGTGGCGACACCACGCACTCCAATAGTCGGATACCTCAGCATTGCCGCACCGAGCACGAGCCCCAACATCCCCTCGAGTAGCTCTCTATCAGGCCCGAAAAGTTCATTCTTTAGGGCAGCAACCAACAACACTTGGATGGCACTTCCCAAAAACAACACTGCCCCCGTAACTGATGCCAATGCGGTAGCAGACCCGCTCGGATCGATCCAAAGGGGGAGTCCTAAAGAGAGCATCCAGATGGCTTCGAACGCGAGGACTGCCCAGTCATATCCGAGTCGAATTACCGAGAAAGCAGAAATGGCGAAGAGTATCCCGTTCGCAGCGAAAACTATGCCAATTGCGCGCCCTAAAACTCGGGCGTCCTCGCTGGGCCAGAAAATCAAGACCAACCCACCTGCCGTGAGCCCAAGTGAGGCCAGCATAAGGATCCACCACCGGTCATGCTTCGGGCGAGACATCGCGTATCGCGTCTCCTTCGCTCGGCTCCCCTGTCTCCAACAGGGACAATCCTCAAGCGCAATGGACCTCGAGTCTTAGCAACTCGGTCCGACTCAAACAACAGGGCGCAACAAGGATTTACCACCGCTCGCCACATTGCAACTTTGCTCGTACAAGTTCTTCGCAGTCAGTGATAAAGGACCCGGCGATTGCCCACACAAAGGCCCTAGAATTCGCCCGGAGGGATGGCCGAGCGGACGAAGGCGATGGTCTTGAAAACCATTGTGGGGCAACCCACCGGGGGTTCGAATCCCCCTCCCTCCGCGGATCGACAGGTCATCGTAACAATCGGATAAAGATCGCCCTAACGCGTGCTAATCTCGGACCCTAGTGCGCATGTGCAATTGAGCTCATCTGGATAGTCCAAGGAAATGAGAACTACCTTAAAGCCATCAAATACTAATGACATCAATCCCAAACTCTTGACTATACTGCGGTGCCCAAAATGCGGATCGAGCATTCTTCCCTCCCTTCGTTGTTCTAGTTGTAACGAGCAGTACTCAACGACAGGAAGTGTTATTCAGTTTTTAGATTCCTCAAAATTCCAAGATGTTTACACAATTCATGAATTCTACGAGGGCATGGCAGACTATAATGTTGGATATATCCCAGGCGAAAGCCGACTGAAGGATTGGGCGTTTTTCGAACTTTGCAAGTCAGGTTTAATGGGGCAGCTAAAGCAAGTTATTGAACGCTTTGAATCCTCAGATCTAACTGCAGTGGAATTTGCTTGCGGTGGAGGGATAGCCTGGGTAGCTTCCCTAGCGACTACGGTGGGAGTAGATATATCCTTAAGTTCCCTTCAAGTCGCAGCAAATGTTTATGATCTTACTTTGCAAGCAGATATAAGAGATGTACCCCTAGCTGACAACTGCGCCGATCTGGTGTGGGGCAGCTACTTCTACGAACATTTAAACTCTCGTGATAAAGATCTTGCCTTAGGTGAAATGTATAGAACGCTAAAACCGGGCGGGTGGTGTATTTTGCAGTTTGATAGCCTCGGAGATAACGCTCTCATGCGTTTTGCTCGTCACGATACAGAAAGATTCGAAAAAGGATTTGTTGTCAACGATGGTCATATAGGTCTTGAGCCTTTGCCTCAAGCGATCGAGCGTATCGCAAACTGCGGTTTCAAGATTCGAAGAGTAATGAAATTTGGCACGACTCCTTTGCAATATCTCGTGGTGTATAACTGGCTGTGTATGGGGTACAAAGACAAATATAGATGGGTAAGATTGCTGGATACATTTAAGGACGCGTTAGCTTCAAGAAGAATTGGTTTCTACTGGGAACTCGCCGTAACCGCTTTTGATAGAGCTATCAATCCATTTTCTAAAGCATCTAAGGCAACTATCGCCATTGTCGTTTCTCAGAAAGCCGAGGAATAAAGTTGGAGTATTTCGAGAAGCGACCGGGAGGCAACACTGAGAATCGGAATTGTGGGGCCGGGCCAAATAGGACTCGCACTCTCTCATAGGTGGTACGAGGCGGGTCACGAGATCTTTTATACGTTTTCTCGAAGTCAAGAAAAACTTCAGCGACTCGCATCGGAGCTGGGTGAGAGGGGCTCGTGGGGGACACCAGCCCGGGCTGGTAAGGTATGCGATGTTCTGGTGCTGTCGACCAAGTGGAAACAGGTCCCCGAAGCCATCGAGCAGATGGGAAATCTCGGCGGCAAAATCCTTCTAGAAACCGTCAACCCAATAAGCGAAGACGGAAATCTCGAGATAGGCCACGTGACATCGGCCGGAGAGCAGATCGCCCAGATGGCTTTAGGTGCTGTTACGGTAGGGGCGTTTCACTCAGTCCCCGCTACTGTGATCGGAGCCAGCAGAGATCCCGCGGACTTGTATCAGGGACAAAAACCAGTTGTTTTTTACTGCGGAGGAGACGAACGAGCGAAGAGAGTCGTGGCTGAACTGATATCGGCGGCAGGATTCGATCCATGCGACACCGGTCCGATCGATTCGTGCAGATACCTCGAGCCCCTTGCTCTTCTTATGATTCGGGCTGCCTCCGTAATACAAATAAGAGACATTTCATTGGGACTGCTGAGACCGAGACGGTAGCGTTGTCTCGACGTAATCTCCCTCTACGCAGTACAGAACGTGCTGGAGTCCAGCGACGAAGAGGCCCTTATGTACTCGTACGCCTCGGGTAGCTCGAGTCATCCCGATCCCAGAGTCGCAGCCGGCGAGGTCTTCGGACAGGTTATGGACGCGCTCGACGGCAAGGAACCAGAACTCGCCGTGATCTTTATCACCGACCACCACCTCGCATCAGTACGTGAGATAGTCGACGCCTGCCACGAGATCCTGAGGCCAGAAATATTAGTAGGCGCCTCTGCCCAAGGGGTGCTGGCGGGAAGCACAGAATACGAACAGGGCCCTGCACTGGCATTGTTCTGCATAGCTTCTCCACACCTAATAGCAGAACCCATTTTGCTGGAGGCAATATCCATGGGGAAAGATTCCGCCCTCTTGGGGTGGCCGAGGGAGGTCCCTGGCCCGACTGTAGCCCTTCTACTCGCCGACCCATACAGCTTCCCCGTGGCCGCATTTTTGGACCGGCTGAACGAAGGCTACCCATCCGTTACCGCAATAGGTGGGATGGCCTCGGCAGCATCAGCTCCTGGTCAGAACAGGCTCGTCCTCGACCGTACTATCACAAGCGAAGGAGCCGTGGGAGTCTTGCTCCGAGGCGTACCTATAGATACCGTTGTCTCACAGGGATGCACGCCTATCGGAAAGCCGTACGTGGTCACAAGAGCCGAGGCGAACGTCATCTACGAGCTTGGAGGTAGGCCAGCAACAGAGAGACTGAAAGAGTCACTTGCCTCGGATGGAGAGGGCGCGAGGCTGGCCTTCCGGGGTCTACACATCGGATTCGTGGCAGACGAAAACCAGGTCGAATTCGAGAGAGGAGACTTCGTCATACGAAACGTCATAGCCGCCGACCGGAGTTCAGGGGCGATCGCATTGGGCGACGAGATTGACGTTGGACAAACGGTGCAGTTCCACGTACTTGACGCAGAAGCTTCCCACGACGATCTCGTATCGCTTCTCTCCGGCAAGCAAGCTGAGGCAGCTCTTTTGTTCACTTGCAACGGCAGAGGTACGCGCTTTTTCGGTACACCTCACCACGATGCAACGGTGGTCTCAGAAATGCTAGGGTCGGTGCCGGTGGCAGGATTATTTTGCGCGGGCGAGATAGGACCGGTGGGACGCAGAAATTTCTTACATAGCTTCACTGCCTCCCTCGCCCTTTTCGGCAAATGAGGAGCTTGGTGACGTATACCCCAATCCGGCTCGCTCAGGTACTCGGGGTATCAAGCAAACTAACTACGATCAGGGGTCTTGTGTTTTCGCAGGAAAAAAGTTCCCATGGCTTGGGCAACTGTTCTACCGGCTTGGTCGGTTACTGAACCAACAGTAAAAGCAACGGCGGAGCCCACTCTCTCAACTCGCCCCTCAACTCGCAAAGATTTTCCCTCCACGGCAGGGCGGAGGTTAGATGTTTTCATCTCCAGAGTTGCCGTCGTTTCGCCCGACTCGAGGGCAGCGAGTACTGCAAAGTTCATCAAAGCATCCAGCGCTACAGCGAAGACCCCAGCCTGCACATAGCCCTGTGGATTGCAGCACAGTGGTGTGGGCATCCAATCTGCCTCGGCGAACCCGGCACCATAGCTTTTGATCGTCACACCGAGCTCCTCCAAAAGCGGCATGCCTCCGTCACCGAGCCACTTGTCCATGTTTCTGGGCACACAGCCTCCTCTCTTGTAACCGTCCTCCTCTTTGTTGCGGTATTGTCGCATTCTGTCATTTTGCGAGGCGAGATCGGTGAGCGCCGATCCCCCTTGTCTAGCCAGCGCCGAGACGGAAAGGGGTGAAAGCCGACATGGTCTTGGAATCTGAGGGATGCGTCTTTATTACTGGTGCAACACGTGGAATTGGACGGGCCACGGCCGAGTTCTTGCACAAGAAAGGTTTTTCAATCGCTGCGACTGGTCGCAACACGCATCTGATCGCAGACCTGGAATCCGACAAAATGGCGGTGATTAGTTGTGACGTGACCGACGAGAGATCCGTTTTGCATGCTGTCGAGGAGGCTAGAGCGAGATTTGGAGGCATCGCAGCAGTCGTAAACAACGCAGGCTATGGAATTCCAGCACCTGTCGATGCTGTGTCGACACAAGAGGTGGCTAACCTCTTCGAAGTGAATGTCTTTGGAGCGCACAGGGTCGCAAGAGCAGTCATCCCGGAAATGAAACGAAATTCGAGGGGAATAATCGTGAACATATCCTCCGCAGCCGGACGGATAGTCACCCCCAATCTAGGAATCTACAGCGCTTCCAAGTTCGCCTTGGAGGCGCTGTCCGACGCTATGAGAGTGGAGCTCCGCCCTTACGGCGTTCATGTGGTACTAGTGGAGCCTGGTCCCATAGCTACTTCTTTTGGAGAAAGATCGCGAGAAGAACTTAGGCGGGTCGCCTCCCGACTCGAACGCGAAGACCCCGAACGCGCCAAAGAATTGTCGCGGTTTTGGGAGAACGGCCTGGGTCTTTTAGATCGCTTCCGCAAAGATCCCCACTCTGTAGCAAGAGTCATACATCGTGCACTAACCGCCAAAAGGCCCCAGCCGCGGTATAGGGTTACGCTTCTGGCTTGGGCTGCAGAGGTAGGCCGTGTCCTTCCAGCACGCATTACCGACTCTATCTTTTCCCGCGACGACGTCTTGTTCCGCTTCGCTAAGAGTCCCAGGCATTCCGAGTAAACAAAATCGCAAGAAAGCTTTGGTAACAGCCGACGAAGGGTTGGTTGCCAGAACGGAAGAGGTTTTCGGACTGCTCCTTTAGGACAGATCCGCGATGACTGGTGCGTGATCGGACGGTTTGCTCCCCTTACGGTAATCCCTATCGACCCAGACCGACTCGATCCGATCTGCCAGGGGCTTGGTCAACAAAACAATGTCTAGGCGCAAGCCCAAATTCTTGTGAAAGTTGCCCCCGCGGTAATCCCACCAAGTAAAGAACTGAAGATCGGGATTTGCGAGCCGAAAAGCATCGACCAATCCCCACTCCAGCAAAGATGCGAATGCCTTCCGCTCTTTTTCGGTATGGAATATAGTCTCGCGGAGGCCCTCCGGATCGTAGCTGTCAATATCTTCTGGAGCTACGTTGAAATCGCCGCCTATGAACAGCTCGTCCGTGGGGCTAAATGTATCTGCTATGTACTCTTGGAAGCCCTCGAGCCATTCCAGCTTGGCTTTGTAATCATCGTGATCCACGTCTTTTCCATTAGGTACGTAAACACTCACGGCTTTGACTTGCCCTATCTCTGCAGCGATCATCCGGGCGCCGGCGTCCTCAAATCCGGGCAGGCCCGCCTCAATGAGCGTGGGGCGCTCTTTGCTCAAAAGCGCTACTCCATTCCAACCCTTTTGGCAATGAGCCAGAACATACATGCCGGATTTTTTTAGCTCGTCGTAGGGAAAGTTATCGTCGTCACTTTTCAATTCCTGTAAAGCAACGACGTCTGGACTTCTCTCCAGGAGCCACTCGAGTAAGCGCTCGAGTCTTGCCCTGATCCCGTTCACGTTCCAAGTGGCCAAACGCATGTGTTTTTTTGCCTCGCTCATCAGATCCCTTCGCCTAATATCTCGGCCACGGCTTGAGCCCCAATCTGACGCAAGTCTTGGGCCGTGATACCCCTCTGCTGGCTACCCCGGCGCCGAAGCACCCACAGCCGAACTACTCCGATTCCTTTCAATCGTCTGGGCCTGACTGGCTTGAGCTCGAACTCCTCGCGGCCATCTAGTTCGTCCCGCATCGACTCCGAGACCACGACAGTGCCGGGAAGAGCTATGTTTACGATACGACTCGCCAAGTTGACGACGGGACCATAGTAATCGCCGTCTAAAACCAGAAGATCGCCACTGGCGAGACCGACTCTCACTGTAGACAGATCGCGATCCGCCGAGTACGCATCGGCGAGATCGAGTGCGGCACGCGCTGCATCAGCGGCCTCCTCGAACACAAACATCACCTCGTCCCCGATCATCTTGATGACGCGCCCACCCTCCATCCCGACGACATCGGAAGCAAGCGATCCAAACTTTTCCACCGTCACAGCTAGCTCCACGGCATCGAGTTGCTGGCTCATCGCGGTGAATCCGACCATATCGGCAAAGCCGACGACACCCGCCTCCACCCCTGCCCTGCTGCCAGGCTGCCAGTTGATCTCTCTCCGGGCCGCAAAGATAAGATGGCGCCTGTGTCCGTAATCCAACAGCCTCGCCATCTCCGACACTCTCTCTCTCACGACCTCTGCAAATACCTCTTCGACTGGGCGTTCCGCGGCTCGGGATGCCATCCGCTCTGAAATCTCCCTGCCGAGTAGCCCTTCCCCCATCGCTCCAACAGCGGCAATTTCAGCATCGGCGATGCGAGAAAGCGAAAAACCGAGAGTGCGCACAAACTGAACGAGCAGTTCCGGATCAACACCGCGGTCTAAGTAACGTTTTGCGACCGCGAGCATCTCGACGTCTTCGTCAGTGAGTATGGTTTCGTCCAGAGAGCGCGGTTCCGGAAATCCCAGCGAGCGCCAGATCCTAATGCCGATGTCACCCGGGATCCCAGTCGCTCTAGCAGCCTCTTCCAGAGAGTATCTCGGACCAGGCGGCAAAAGAATTGCCTCAAGTGCGAGGACATCAAGGCTGCCCTCTGCTTGGGCTTTCCGTATGCGCTCTTCAGCTATGCCTAGTGATCTTAAATACGACACGACGCGATGCTCTGCGCTGCTATCGCCATCCGACCCTTCCTGGGAAAAGCGTTCTGCTTGACTCAGGTCAGGAGTAAACGCCTTTTGATCTGCTGAGCCGCTGGTGCCGCCGTTTGTTACCACTCGGTAAACCTCTCTTTACAGAGAGTCATTATTCCAATATAGTCACAGAGTCCATTCGTGCTCCGGGCCCTCCCGCTTGGACTCGAACGCTAAGACCCAAAGTCTGATTTGCGGTCGATTTCTTCGCTGTATCTAGAGGCTAGCGATGGGATAGGGATGGGGTTGGGGCCGAAGACGTAAAAGCCCACGCAAGACCAAGAAGAAAGGAGGGTGGTCATGGGAGAGAACGATCCTAGGGCTCAGCTTGCAGAAATGATCGAGGAAAAGTCCGATGACGAGATCAACGAGGTAGGAAAGACCCAAGGCTACAAATCGATACTGGGCCCCATATTTCAGGCGATGGCTTCGCGATTTCAGCCCGACAAGGCAGCGGGTCAGTCCGCGGTAATTCAGTACGACATAACAACTCCAGACGAAACGATCAGCTACTCGATGAACGTCGCCGATGGCAAGTGCGAACTGAAAGAAGGGCCTGGAGAAAACCCACGGGTTACCCTTGAGATCAGCTTTCCCAACTGGCTTAGGATGGTTGCTGGAAAGGCTGATGGCATGCAGCTGTTTATGTCTGGACAGCTGAAAATAAGCGGAGATATGATGTTTGCACAAGTTATTCAGAGCTGGTTCGGGGCCTAGCTCCGAGCCACTCTGATGCGAGAGCAAGGTGGCTCCCCCCCTCGCCACCTTGCTCTTTTTTTAAGCAAATATGGCAGAGGTCCCCTTGCTCGTTGCAGCAGCGTCCTTGTCCCATAAATCCTCTCGAATCTGCGAATCTCTTCTTCTGAACTTCTTTTGCTCGTCGTTATCCGTTCCTGAAACATTTCTAGTAAATACAGGGGACTACCGTTCGAGTCGATCCTTAGAGCTGTGTCAGCTCTGCCAGATCACCGGCTGACCTGACACTATGGCCACAGCACCGGCAAGTAGGCCCGATCGGTACACTGCCTCGAAGCGGCGTTACAAGCAGCAAAACTCTCCGAACCGGTATCAGCGCTGAAAATTTCAAATAGGTCTATGCGAGGAGACATTGAGGAGAAGACAAAACAAGGGGATTGCTACAACCTTAGCGCTGTGTTTGTTGGCGGCGGCCTGCGGCGGCGCGCCCAAGCCCGCTGACTCGTCTGCGATGATCGAATCCGACCCAAGGGTTAGGCGCCCCTTGGGCATCGACGAAGCACTCCGGGTCGCCTATGTAGCAGCGGGCCTGGAAGCAGCCGGATACGCTCTCGTGTGGACAGCCAACGGCTACTCCGAAGGCCTCGCCGAATCTACGCGAGATCAAACTTTCGATCGCGGGAAAGCACTGTTATTTCTTGCTGATTCCGAGATAACGTCGACCCTTTCCTACGCGCTCCCGGCAAACCAAGAGATACACGTGGCGGCAGCATGGAACTCGTGGCGTACTAAGCAGTTTCAACTTCTAGCTCGAATACCCAACACTCGCAGTCAAAGCTTCCCAGAGCCCGAGACCGTACGAGACGGAGCCTACACCGTTGGCGAGTACATGCAGGTGGTGTGGACAGATGCCCGGGCGCACATAATTGTGACTTATCTCTGGAACTCCACCGAGGCGCTCGCCCAGCTGTCTAAAACCCTTTGCGAAGGCAGTGACCCGAGCCGTGCAGGGGCGGCACTTGTTTCGGCCATTGGTTGGGAAGAACGTTTCATGGTTTACCTTGCAGAAACATCAACGGGGAGGTACTCGGGTTCGGACACCCACGTAGTGCCAGGATGGGCTAGTCGGCAGCGGATCGAGGGCTCCCTTGTAGCACTAGGCGTTGCTGCTGCAGGACTGGCGAAATCCCACCAGCTCGCAATCGCTTACCGCCGGGGCTCGTCGGACGAGACGGCCTTGCTGCGGTGCCTTCCCACTATTGGCGCAAGGGAACTATTCTCGGAAGCTGCTAGCTTGCTACTGAAATCTATTACAACAGAGACTACATTCGTTGATTCGCTTACAGAGGAGATTGGCACTGCTCTTGACTCTATCGAAAAATCCGATTTAGCTCGACCCCCCGAGGCGAGCGTTTCCAGCCTTGAATTCCAATTGAAAGAAGTAGCAATGGGTGATGCCTCTATAGGCACGGAAGCACTAGCCAAAACCGTCTCTAACGTGGTACGCCTAGGTAAAGGCCAACTGTCTTGACGACTCACTGGGGCAGGCCAGCAACCAAAGCGTGGGATCAATACGATCAACGATGTCTTTTGCTTCGTTCAAGCGACCGAGCAAGTCGGCTCCCGCCCCAAGAAGCTTTTCGAAATCTTTCTGCATGCTATCGAGTTGTTGCTGCTTCAAATTTACTTCGCCTCTCAGGGCCGCGAGTTGCTTGCGTTGACTAGCAACCTCGTTGCTCTTCGCCACGAAAAGTCCGCCGAAGACAAGCGAAGTCACAAAGAAAATCGCGGCGAGTACCCATGCGATGACAGCCGATGATCTTCCCACGGGAGCAGCAGATGCCGTTGCAGCAGCCGGATACTGTGCTGCCAGCGCGCCTGCTGGTGGAGCTCCATAGTGTCCCGCGTAAGAAGGCGTGGGCACCTCAACTGTAGGCGGCGGGGAAGATTGCGGGGTATCGTCCCAGCTTATCAAGGAATGACAGATGTATGGGAAGGCGAGGTGTCTACTGGACCAATCCCAAAAGGCGAGCATTCAATGCGCAGTCCGTCTGCACTAATTCTAAAGAGCGGAGGAGGTGGGATTTGAACCCACGAGACCCTTGCGGGTCTACCGCATTTCGAGTGCGGCGCCATCGTCCAGCCTAGGCGACTCCTCCAGCGAGGCAGTGTACCTGGGTGACTCACTCGGAGAGCCCACGTTATCCGCCGCTATCAGCTCGCAGCCCGTCCAACACCACTGAAAAGGTCGGCTTTCAGTCATCTACTCAGACGGCGAGCAGCTGAGCAATTGCAGCTTGAGAATGCGCTAAACCAAACACGTCCCCCACAGAGACAACCACAGAGACAACGCCTGAGTCGTCTGCTAGCCGAGAATCGCACGGACTATTCGACCAGACATGTCTCCTAAACAAAAGCCAGCTATCACATCAAGAGGGTAATGTGCTCCCACTCCGATCCTGGCTGCTGGAACGAGAAAAGCTAGAAGAGCCAAAGCAGCACGAAGCGGCAACGGGACGGCAGCGTCTTTGCTTACAGCCACCGCCACCGCCCTAGCCACGGCGGGATGCCCTGATGGAAAAGCGGTACCCAGAGGTGTTCCGCCGGTCTTGTTCACACCATCTAAGCGGTCCCACGGTCGCTCGATTCCGGTGGCTTTCTTGATTGCTTGAGCCGCCACCCACGCCACTGCAGCCGAGATGAACACCCTAGTGGCCGACCGAAGTCGGCCGGATTTGGCAAGTACAGCGGAGACAAGCACCACTGAGCCGAACCATCCCGCTTGAGACAAAATCCACCAAATTCGGCGCCAGGATCGATCATCCGTCATCGGCCGATGTAGCGTCTCGAAGGCTTTGTCGTCGAGACGACGTATGGCTGGAGTACTGGCTCCAGCCGCACACACCACAACGACAGCCATGTCACGGGCTATTGCTTTTGCTTCAGATTTAATCGTCATGTCTTGTCTCCGGACTTCCTCGCCGCACTTCGAAAAATTGCTCCAGAATCGCTGCGCATTCCCGAGCGAGCACCCCACTCACCACCTCAAGCTCGTGGTTGAGCCTAGGGTCTTGGACAATGTTGTACAACGAGAGTGCTGCTCCCGCGTTGGGATCTGGGCAGCCATAAACGAGCGTGCGTACCCGGGCATTAACCAACGCTCCCGCACACATTGCGCACGGTTCGAGGGTGACCGCTACAGTAGTGCCCTCAAGTCGCCATGTCCCAAGCCTTTCTCCCGCCTCCCTAAGCGCTACAATCTCCGCGTGGGCGCTGGGATCGGAAGTAGCCTCGCGGAAGTTGTGAGCCCGGGCCAGAATCTTTCCGTTTAGCGCCACGACTGCCCCCACCGGAATTTCTCCCAGCTGGGCCGCCCGATGGGCCTCCTCTAAAGCGATACGGATCAATTCTTCATACGTCATCGAAATCTTTTTCTTCCGCACTGAGGCGCAGGGCCAATTACTCTAATCCAGACGACATCAAAAGATACGGATCGGTCCGTCCCTTGGCACTATCGGTTCCCGATTCGTACTGCTAGACTGGAGGGGTCGCCTAGTCCGGCCTAGGGCGCACGCCTGGAGAGCGTGTAGGGGTTTACGCCCCTCGAGGGTTCGAATCCCTCCCCCTCCGCTTTGCCTTCCACGGAGGAAATCTGTGGATCAATCAGGTTCCATAGCCGAGCTCTCCTCCTGCCTAGGGCCACGTGTCGTGCACACGATCGGTCACTCTAATCGACGTCTAGACGAGTTTTTGGACATGCTCGAATCTCATGCCATTGCATTTTTGGTGGACATTAGGAGATGGCCCTCATCTCGTAAGTTTCCTCACTTCAACAAAGATTCACTTTCCACGGCCCTCGAACAGCGCGGCATTGAGTACGAGTGGATTGAGCAACTCGGGGGATATCGAAAGCCCAGCCCAAACTCGCCCAACACAGGGTGGAAAGTAGGGTCGTTTAGGGCTTACGCCGATTTCATGCAAACGCAAGAATTCGAGCGAGCCCTTGCGAGGATCGAGAACAAGGCTAAGGACAAACGCACGGTTCTCATGTGTGCAGAAGCACTTCCGCACAGGTGCCACAGGCGCCTCCTCTCCGATGCTTTTGTTGTAAGAGGATGGCAAGTTCGCCACATACGCGGGAGAGACTGCGAAATCCATTGTCTACCCGCATTTGCGCGAGTCGAAGGAAAGAAACGGATCTCCTACCCGGGAGAGGCGAAGCTTTTTTAGAGCTAGGCTGTCCAGATGATTTACGCTCCCGGTGAGGGTTAATCGCGCATCCCTTATACTTTGCAGTGGCCGTGCTAGGCGGGGAGCTAGGGGTACCCTGAACCGGAAATCCCCTTCACGCCGGGCCGAACTCCTGCCTGCGACCGCGGAAAGCTGGGTAGCTCCAAGGTGTGCCGGCGCATACGGTCGGGTCCTACGCGACGGCGCCCTGCGAACCGAGTCAGGTCCGGAAGGAAGCAGCTCTAAGCAGGTGTGGCCGGGTGCCGTAGGAGCTCCTGGCCCAGTCGGCCCCTTCGGAGCGTTCAGCCGGAAGCGGGCAAGGGCAGGTGCACGGCCACAGCTCTTTAGAGATTTCGAAAGGTGCAAGAGCCAGTATGTCTAGCTAGGGGGGCCGCGCGGTGGCCCCAGCTAAGTCCGCCAAGATCGACAGAAGGTCTTATCCGCATGCCATTTTCCTCCCTTTATCAGAAATACCGCCCCCAGACGTTCTCGGAGATCATCGGACAGCCACACGTCTCGAGAACGCTTTCCAACGCGGTGGTACGGGGTCATGTATTCCATGCCTATCTCTTCTCGGGACCAAGAGGTACCGGAAAGACATCGACTGCCCGCATTCTGGCCAAAGCGGTGAACTGCGAGAAAGGCCCCACCCCAGAACCGTGCGGGCAATGCCAGGCCTGCACCGAGATAGCAGCAGGAACCTTCCCAGATGTGTTCGAGATCGACGCTGCGACCCACTCCAAGGTCGAGGAAACGAGGGACTTTCTATCCAACGTTCCTACCGGACTTTCAGCTCTGTCGAGGAAAAAGTTCTACATAATCGACGAGGTCCACATGCTTTCCTCCCATGCATTCAATGCGCTATTGAAGACTTTGGAGGAACCCCCTGAGCATATCGTGTTCGTTCTTGCGACAACAGAGCCTCAAAAAGTTCCTCCCACAATAGCCGGTAGGTGTCAGCACTTTGAGTTCAGGCTCATCACCCCCTCCGAGCTGGCAGAGCACTATACGAGTGTGTGCGAGAAGGAAGGTATAGATTTCGAGCCAGAGGCCATAGAGCGGGTGGCAGCTTTGGCAAGAGGATCCGTTAGGGATGGCCTCTCTATCCTCGACCAACTCATAGCAGCAACGGGTGGTCACATCACGAAGGAGAGCGTGTCGTCTATCGCCGGCGACGACGAAACTACCACGTCTGTTTCCCTCGCACGCTCAATAGCCACCGGCGACATCGAAAATTGTTTAGCAGTCGTTGCATCTTTATCCGAGAGCGGCAAAGATTTCAGATCCTTTGCTCAACACTTCGCAGCCTACCTCCGGAATCTGATGGTGGCATCGTATCTACCCACCCGGCAGACCCAGGCAGTTGCAGGAGTAGATCCGCAAAGCGCAGAGGAACTGGCTGAAATCGCCAAGCTGATGGGAAGACCATCTATTTTGCGGTGTCTCGAAATTACAGGCGACGTGCTCGCGTCCATGGCATCTGGAGGACCACCCCAGCTCGCGTTCGAGCTCGGAGTAGTAAGAATGTGCAAACCCGAAGAAGCTCCCTCGTTGGCAGAGCTGGCACGCCGTGTGGAGGAGCTCCAAGAGAAACTTGTCCGCCTGGAACGAAAACTCGCTTCAGGGACGGCAAGGGGCCACGAGTCGGATCGAGAACGAGGCGTCAGCGCGGAAGAGAAGGAGGGCGGCGAAACGGTGCTCAGGCCGCCTGGAGCCTCGGACAAGGAAAAAGATCTCGTCACACCTAAAAAGGTCCCAGAAGCGGCATCTTCTCCCCTGGGCTACCCGAGTTCCCAGAGCGGTACGCTAACAAACTCGGTTTCGCTTGTATCTCAATGGGAGCAGCTGCTCTCGGCCCTCAAGGGCGCAAAGAAAATGAAGGCCCGGGCCTTACTCCAAGAAGCTCGGCCGGTCGAGATCGACGGATCTACCCTCATAATCGAGTACCCCGAAAAATTTGAGTTTCACGCCAAAGGTGCTGAGGCACTCAGGGCCGTGATAGCTCCCGAGATGACGTCGGTGTTCGGCAGTCCACTCAATATATCCGCTCGGGTCGTATCCTCCGACGAGAGCGGAAACAGTGGGCAGGAAGCGGAGGATTCTGGTAAGAACAACCAGGGCTCCGAAAACAGCTCTCCGAGCTTCCCTCGCAATAGGGCTAGAGCCCGCGAGATAGCGGACAAGTTGATAAAAGAGGAGTTAGGAGGGACCCCGCTCTACGATTGAGCGCTACTAGTTTCACCATCCAGCTGGATGGGAGCATCCTATCGAGGTAGTCCAATGAGCAAGAAGCCCAAAAAGAAAAAATCGTTGCCACCGAAGAGCGCTTCCGGGCTAGGGAGCATCCAAAGTTTCGATATCGCAGAGCTTCTGGCCAATGTAGAGAGGGTGCAAAAAGAGTTGGTCGAGTCTCAGCAGTATCTTCGAGATCGAACGGTTGAAGGGAGCGCCGGGGGAGGCATGGTTCGAATTTCATTAAAGGGAGATCACAGGGTGGCAGGAGTAAAAATCTCACCTCAATGCCTTGACCCAGAGGATATCGAAGTGTTAGAAGACCTAATAGCAGCGGCGATAAACGATGCTCTCGCAAAGCTGGAAAGTCTTGCTGCAACTGAAGCCCAGGGCACTCTTTCCCAGCTGGGTCCCATCCCTGGCCTTGATGAGTTCCTCGGTCAGAGCCTGATGTCCGGCCCCGACCCGACTTCTTCCTTGAACTCCTCGTCTAGCCCAGACCGAGGACCCAGAAGCCATCACCTGGGTGCCGACGAATCCGATCACAACGCCTGAGCGAGCCAAGTCTTCTAGGAGCAATCCGTTGTTTGAACCTCCGATAGAAGACCTCATAGAGCAGTTCTCTCGCCTTCCGAGCATCGGCAGGAAGACGGCGCAGCGCATTGTGTTCCATTTACTAAAGACGGGGGGAAAACAAATCGACGCGCTTGTGTCTGCGCTCATCCAGGTAAGAGACTCGATATCACTGTGCCTCGAGTGCTTCAACTACGCAGCTGGTGACAAATGCTCCGTTTGTTCAAATCCGCGTCGGGATCGCTCGTTGATCTGCGTAGTAGAGTCCCCTCAGGACATACTCGCCATCGAAAAGACGGGTAGCTTTCAAGGTCTCTACCACGTGATCGGCGGATCATTGAATCCCATAGAAGGGATTGGACCAGAGCAACTGCGCATACCGGAGCTTATACGCCGACTGGATGCGGGCGAGGTAAAAGAGGTCGTTATCGCCACTAACCCCAACGTGGAAGGCGAGACTACTGCGATGTACTTGGCAAGAACTCTCAGGCCGAGAGGAGTTACCGTGACGCGGCTCGCAAGCGGTCTTCCCGTAGGATCCGATCTTGAGTACGCGGACGAACTCACCTTGGGGCGTGCCTTCGAGTGGCGTCGAGAAGTGGAGTAGTTTTTCGAATTGCTTCGAGTGGGGTACCCGAGATATTGGAGAGATCCGCGGTTGACTCAAAGGTCAATCAGAACATAGAAGTATCGATACGGCAGGCAGCTACAGGAGGCAGTGACTGACACTGACGAGAACCAAATTGGAGGTCGCGATCGAAAATCTTATCGAACACATGAACGGTAAACCAGACACTGCCCCGTGCGACTCGTGCGGAGCCTTGACCCTTGTCGAAGATTTGCAGCCGGTACGAAGAATGTACTACGAAGACGTGGAAAACCCCGAGCCGGTTCCTCAAGAACAGGTTGAAAGATGGTGTAGCGGTTGCCGAGAGACCTACCCGAACATTGAAGCAGAGCTCCCATACGACTCGACCTTATAAACAACGCGTAAGACGAGGTACGGGCAGCGTTGAATAAGAAGATTGCCGTATATGCATCCGCCGGGGTAGTAATTGCTGCGGTACTAACTGCCCTCATCGTCGGCGTACTGAGCAGGTCTAGCACGCAGAACGAGGGACGAGATGAGCACTCAAAAGGGGAGCTCGAGACAGGAATCAAAGATCCAAGAGGTCGAGATCTCCCCCGTCCGAACCCAGAAAACACTGTCGTTCCTCCCCAAGACATTCAGCCACTTGGAGAGGAGCCTATCTTTATCCCCAAAAACGAAATGCCACCTCAGGCACTTCCACCTGACGCTACTGCGATCATCAAGACGACAGGTGGAATCAGAGAGACTGAACCGTCTAAGGCAGTGGTTATCTGCTCTCCGATGCCAACGAACGAGTATTGGGTCGAAATAGAAGATGCTAAATTAGGCGACCGAACATGGCGATCGAACTTCAAGATCGACAACTTCCACGGGGACGGAACCTATGAGGTGCCCGTGGGGATGGCAATGCGATACCCGGATGGACAACTGTTCCCGTACGCCGATGGAAAATCTATTGTCGAAATTTCCGGAGGTGGAACGAAGGGAACGATAAGGGCCGAGATGTACTTTCTCGAAGGCTTGACTAGCGTGTCGCTAGCGTACAGGTGTGGCGGGGCTGGGAGCCCATGAAACCCGCATCTTTTGGCGAGTCCGGTCTTTCCAAAACACGGATTCTAACGCTTTTTGGCAAAAAAGACCGCGCATGCCACGCCTAAAAGGAAATCTCTAAACCGAAATCTCTAACCCTACGGTGTCCACCGTGGTACTGCTCAGTCGTACTTCTCTAGCTTGATTCGCTCGGGTGGGACCCCCAAATCTATAAGTGCCTTTTCGGAGTTCTCGCACATCTCTGGAGGCCCACAGATATAGCACAGAGCGCCCGCAGGTAGGTGGGCCTCTATCATCTCCTTGTCTATACGCCGGTGATATCGGACTCGTTCGTCATTCGGAGACCGGGTTAGGGTGTGGATCACTTCAAGGTTAGGCATCCGGGATTCGATCTCGGCCAGCTGGTCTCTGTGGATTATGTAATCCCAGGATTTGGAGCTATATAACAGCGTGATGGGAATATCGTGGATTTTTAGCTCGTCGCAGTAGCGGATCATGCACATGAGAGGCACGATACCGGAACCTGCGGCTATCAGATATAAAGGTCCTCCCAAGTCCGGAGTCCACACGAACTTCCCGAAGGGCCCTCTGGTAGGAACCACGTCGCCGACTCCGATGTTGTCGCACATGTGCTTCGAAACTGTCCCGTCCTCGAACTTGCGAATCGTCAGATCGATGAAGTCCTTGTTGGTAGGGGACGAGTCGATGGAGTAAGCCCGTTGCACCCGTCCTCTGTCGGGAAACTCGAACCTGATGTTCACGTACTGTCCCGGAAGAAAATCAATGGGCTGTTCAAGGTCGAGACGGAACGTTTTTGTCTCGGGGGTCTCGATGAAAACTTCTCTCACCTTGGCTTCTTGCCATGGTGCTGCAGGCATTTGCTTCAGACCTCCTCGGATGGTCGCTTCACTCTGGCCACTATCCTATAGGCGGTCGGGCTTGCTGTAGCCGAAGACTCTGGAAAGGACTCCCGACCTCAATGCAACTGCGGGCGACGAGTGTAACCGGCATCCCAACAAAGCGCTACTTCTGAATGAAATCTCTTCGACCTTGCCCGAGTAGTCGCAATGGCGTATTCCAAGAAGCGACAGCACGATCCGATACTATTTGCAGCTGAGCAGATCCCACTACGGGTTGTGAAAGGAATAAAGGGCGGATGTGTGCGCCTGATACTGTCAACTGTCCAGCTTGTGGCTTCCCGAACATGCCGGGAGTTCGCGCCTGTATCTCGTGCCAGTCCCCCCTTCCTCAACCGCAGCTTCCAGTAGAAGAAACCGGGGTGAGCCCGAGGCTCCAGCCTTCCTCGAATGTGCAGCCCTCGCCGAGTCGTCCCAACCCTCTGCCGGTTTCCCTGGACGACTCTCCCCAAAGTCCATCGGAGATCATCGAGCGGCTGCGGCAAGTTAGGGGGGAGGATTTTCTACGATCGCTGGAGATGATGGCAGCCCCGGACAATAAGACGAAACTCGATGGGGAACTGGACAACACGTATGCGGCGGCTGTCAGGGCGTCGGCTTCATCCGAGAATGTCGAGGTCCTGACCGCTCAAACATCACCTCGGCAAGCACAAAGTTACGTACCGCCGAACCCCGACCCATGGATGGTCGATCATCATGAGCTGAAAGCCGTGGAGGCTCCAGATCCATGGAGAGTTCGTTTACCGCAGTACGTCGGTTCGTCTGGGTCCGCCACCAAACCATCTCGGAGAAACGGTTACACGCCCATCGACCTGATCTCCGGCGTCGGGATTCTCGCTCTACTAGCCTCTATAGCAATGCCGTGGATTTCCGTGCACGGCACGACCGAGGGACAGGCGCTGGGCCCTGGCTCTCTCCCTATTTCGCTTCTGGTAACCGGAGTATCCGGATCATACCCGTTACCCTGGCTCACAGCAGCGTCGGTATTAGCCGTGCTGGTGCTCATCGCAGTAGTAGGCCTGGCGGTGCCCCGCAGCCAGCTGGCGGCCACCGGCCTCACTATCGCAGGGTTACTAGCAATCCTGACTCCCGCGGCATTCCTGGTAAAACTAGCCCTCTCCGGAGAGACTGGCGCCACTGGCGAGATCGCCTATGTGCCAGACCCCGGAATGTACGTCGCTTTGGGAGGCGCCCTAGTCGTGCTGCTAGGTGCAGCCCTGAGAAACGCTGGCGCGCTTGCCCACCGGCACTAGGCACAAAGAACAGGGCGCGAGGATCTTAAAGCGAGCGAAGAACGATCGCGTCGCCCTGGCCTCCACCGCCGCATATCCCCACAGCTCCCAACTTTGCCTGCCGCCTCTTTAGCTCCATAGCCAGTGTCAGCGTCAGACGTGCGCCGGAAGCACCGATAGGATGCCCCAAAGCAACGGCTCCACCGTTCACGTTGACTATGTCGTTCGGAATCCCAAGTTCCTTTGCAGACTGAATTGCGACAGCTGCGAAAGCCTCGTTGATCTCGTATAGGTCGATCTCGGTTACGCCCAAGCCTGCCTTGTCGAGAGCCTTCAAAATCGCTCGGGAAGGTTGGCTATGCAACGTCGCGTCGGGTCCCGCTACCATTCCGTATGAGACGATCTCGGCTAAAGGCGTTACTCCCAATGATTCTGCTTTTTCCTTGCTAGCCACAATGACCGCACATGCTCCATCCGAGATTTGGCTGGCGTTTCCTGCAGTTATTGTCCCCTCTTTATCGAAGGCAGGAGGAAGCTTGGCAAGCGACTCAGGGGTGGTTTCGGGCCTGATCCCCTCGTCCGAGTCGACCGCAATGGGGTCGCCCTTGCGCTGGGGAACCTCGACAGGAACGATCTCCTCGCCGAGCTTTCCCGCCTTCGTAGCGGCAGCTGCTCTCTCGTGGGACATGGTGGCCCAGAGGTCTTGCTCTTCCCTGGTGATGCCCAACCGGGCATTGTTTCGGTCAGATCCCTCGCCCATGTGGCAGTGGTCAAACGCGCACCACAGACCGTCATAGATCATGGAGTCGATCACCTTGCCATCGCCCATGCGCAGCCCACTTCTGGCACCGGGCATCAGGTACGGAGCTTGCGTCATGGACTCCATACCTCCGGCTACTACAAGATCGGCCTCGCCAGTTTGGATCATCTGATCTGCTAGATAAATTGCGTTGATTCCCGATAGACACACTTTGTTGACCGTGAGGGCGGGCACTTCCATCGAGATGCCCGCCTTACTCGCAGCCTGCCTCGCAGTGATCTGGCCTTGGCCAGCCTGCAAGACCTGCCCCATAATCACGTAATCTATGTCTTCAGCTCTGACACCTGACTTCGATAGGGCGCCCTGAATGGCAAAACCCCCAAGGTCCATCGCCGTGAACTTGGATAGACTGCCCATGAACTTCCCAATGGGCGTCCTAGCACCATCTAGAATCACCGAACCTGCCATCGTGTGCTCCTTTCTGCAGCAAGAATCAGCGGGTGCGCAACAATTTTGGCAACCCCGACCCACCTCGTAGTCTATCGCTGAGCGAGCCTCGAGAAACCACCTAACCGCAGTAACCCCGAAAAGCCAAGACCAATCTGGTGTCACACTCGCATTGTTTAGGTACCCTTTTGGCCGACGGCTATGCCAACTTAGACGCGCCAGATCGTATGGAGGTTTGGGCATGAAGCTCGCGAAGGTGGATCACATCGGGATCGCAGTCAGAGACCTAGATGCCGCAATTGAGTATTTCGCTCGACGCTACGGGGCAAAAGTCGCGTCTCGCGAGGAGATCCCCCAAGACAAAGTTGAAGAAGCGATGATCCAAGTAGGCGAGTCTTACATTCAGCTCCTCGCCCCCACGGCCGACGACTCACCGGTCGCCAAGTTTTTGGAGAAACGAGGTGAGGGTATCCACCATATAGGCTTCGGCGTCGAGAACCTCGACGGGTTGCTCGAGGAGCTAAGCGCTCAAGATGCACAGCTAATCGACGATCGTCCTCGCCTTGGTGGCGGCGGGAAAATGGTCGCGTTCGTTCACCCCAAGGATGGACCTGGAATCCTCGTGGAGCTAGTACAGGAGTGAGTGAATGTGCACGAACAATTTGTCGTGTTGGGTAGTCGAAACCTCTAAAACAGATAAAACAGAGAGCGCGAGGTAGTCAAACCCCGGAAAAAGACAAACGGTACGAGAGAAGGTGAGGATGAGTAGTTCCCAAGAGCCTCCGAGACCCACTACAGCAGAACGCCTCGCTGACCTGAAGAGGCGCCGAGACGAAGCTCTACACGCCGGATCGGCCAAGGCGGTGGAGAAGCAGCATGCCAAGGGCAAGCTGACCGCTAGGGAGCGGCTGGAGCTACTTCTGGATCCTGGAAGCTTCGTCGAGCTAGACCAGTTAGCGCGCCACCGCTCTACCGCATTCGGTATAGACAAGGAGCGGCCCCTGGGCGATGGCGTCGTAACTGGGTGGGGCCGAATAGACGGTAGGAAGGTTTTTGTTTTCTCTCAAGACTTCACCGTTTTCGGGGGCTCATTAGGGGAAGTGTTCGCTGAGAAAATCTGCAAAATCATGGACCTTGCAATGGCAACTGGCGCACCGGTAATCGGGATAAACGACTCCGGGGGAGCCAGAATTCAAGAGGGAGTGGTGAGCCTCAACGGCTACGGCAGGATCTTTGACCGAAACGTCCAGGCCTCCGGAGTGATCCCTCAGATCTCGGTGAACATGGGGCCTACGGCAGGTGGGGCCGTCTACTCGCCTTCGATGACAGACTTCATCTTCATGGTAAAGGGCACCTCGCACATGTTTATTACTGGACCAGACGTCATAAGGGCCGTCACAGGAGAAGAAGTAACCTTCGAAGAGCTAGGTGGAGCGATGACTCATGCCTCTCGATCGGGAGTAGCGAGCTTTGTCGCCGACGACGAACCCTCCTGCCTAGAGGCAGTGAGGTACCTTCTCTCGTTTCTCCCCTCCAACAACATGGAAGAGCCCCCTTCATACGAGTGCGAAGACGATCCATCGAGATGCGACACAGCGCTAGACTCGGTTATTCCAGACTCTCCCAACAAACCTTATGACATGCGCCACGTCATAGAGATGGTCGTTGACGAAGGGGAGTTCTTCGAGGTCTTCCCGTACTGGGCCAAGAATATTGTCATTGGGTTCGCTAGGCTCAACGGTCACCCGGTAGGAATAGTGGGCAACCAACCCATGGAGATGGCCGGCACTTTGGATATCGACTCGTCTACTAAAGCAGCCCGGTTCGTGCGGTTCTGCGACGCTTTCAACATCCCCTTAGTTGCCTTTGTGGACGTTCCAGGTTTTCTTCCCGGCACAGATCAGGAGTATGGGGGCATTATCCGCCATGGCGCTAAGCTGCTCTATGCATTCTGCGAATCGACAGTTCCACGAATGACGGTCATCACCAGAAAAGCGTACGGCGGAGCTTACGTCGTCATGAACTCCAAGTCGATCAGGGCCGATTACTGTGTCGCTTGGCCTACTGCAGAAATCGCTGTGATGGGTTCTCAAGGAGCCGTCGAGATCATCTTTCGCAAGGAAATCGCTGCCGCCAAAGATCCTGAAGCCAGGCGACGTGAACTGATCGCCGAGTACGAGGCTCAATTCGCAAATCCCTACATCGCTGCCGAGAGAGGTTACATTGACGAGGTGATACTTCCCTCCGAGACGCGGCCTCGTCTCATCAGTGCGCTCGAGGTCCTTCTCGACAAGCGAGAGTCGCTGCCGCACCGCAAGCATGGAAACATGCCGCTATGAACCCTCGAGCATCGGGAGTAGAAAACAACTCGAATTCTACGGTGACAGTCGGAGAAAGTCGTGGGGAGCTATTTACGCCTAACGCCGACTATGCATTTGTGATCACTCCCGAGCCCACGCCAGAGGAGACATCGGCGATAACCGCAGCAGTCGTCGCGATCATGCAGTCAGAGGCTTCTGCTTCGACAGAGCGCCAACGAGCTACCATCGAACCATCTAAAAAGCGTGCTGCCTGGAAGGCAGCACGCAGGCCACGACCGACCCCCCATCTCATGAAAGGTTTAGAGCCATCTTTTGCGTGGAAACTTTCAGGGCTCCTGGGAAAGCCCTACGGCCGGTGACAGTCAGGACATTGTCGGTCCGGTTGGGAGATAACCAGAAAAAGTGGCTGACTCGCTTCGCCCATTCGCCTTGAACTATAGGATGAGTAGACAGTTTCATACGCATCTTCCGCTCAAGACGGGTTGGGTTCACAGCTATTCAGAGCTTCCGCGCCTTGGGTTCGCCAACACCCAGAGTCCGCCCACGACCGCGCTTAGCAAGATGGATGCCCACACTACCCAGTCGCCCGCGATTGAATACACTGTGTCTCGCTGAAAAAGAGGAATGTCTACACTCCAGGTACCCTCGTACTCTGTGCTCACATAAGCGAGTTGGGCGCCGTAGGCGTCGAACGCTGCAGACACTCCGCTCAGCGTTGCGTGTATGACCGGCCTTCCCGTCTCGGCGGCCCGAATAGCGGCTAAGGAAGCGTGCTGTCGGGGCAACCAGCTCCGCTGGAAGGTCGTATTAGCGGATTGAACAACAATGACATCCGATCCCTTCTGTGCGAGAGACCGACTCATATCCGGGAAAGCCGACTCGAAGCATATAAGTGGAGCAACGCTCACGCCCGCCTTCGAAAGCTGCATCACCACATCATGCTGTCCCCTTCCCCGATCTTCACGTGCGGCATCTGTGAACCAACTGACCCAACCCATAAGTGGCCTTGCGGGAACGTACTCCCCAAACGGAACGAGCCTTCGCTTGTCATAGCGGAACTTGGGCCCGTCGGCGTCAACCAGAAGAGAGGTTTTGTATATGGAGCCTGTCCGAGAACGTGCATCTACATTGGCTAGCAGAGGTGCACCGGTATCCGAAGCCAGAGCCTGTAGCCGTTGCATGTAAATATCGTGCAAGAAAGGATCCTCGCCGAGGGAGGACTCACCCCACACCACTAGGTCGTAGCCTTTCTGAAGCGTTAGGGTCATCGCCTCCGCCACAGTGAATCGCTGTTCTGCGGGGCCTATTGGTCCCGGTTGGACCCCGGCTATCCGCAGAACACGGGCATACTCCGGCGGGCGTCTCGTCGACGCTACAATCCACGCTGCTGCAATCGCGACTGCGAGAGAAAGCAAGCATGTCGTAACAGCACCTGAACTAGGGAGCTCCCTGCCCCCCCAAGATTCGAAAGAACGCTGCCGAGCGAAGAGTACCGATGCTGCGATTGCCGTATTTACGGCTACGACGACCCACCCCACAAACCACACACCACCCCACGAAGCGATTTCCAGTCCCCACAAAGAATTCCACTGAGTAGCTCCTAGAAGAGCCCATGGACCCCCGAGGCGGTCCCATGAGCGTCCGGCCTCTGCTAAAACCCAAAACGAAGGGACAAGGCACAGGGCTCTATACACCCGACCTCGACCTAGAGTGGCCCTGGCGGCAAGGGCCCACGGGAGCCACGTAGCACCAAACATGGCCGCAATAAAAGGTTGAAAAACATGCGTTTTATGGGTCATCCAGTAATGGGTCGTCAAAAAGAACGCAGCCCCCCCTGTCCATCCCAGAAACGCAGCTTGCTTCCTACTCTCGGTTCTGGAAAGGACCAAAAGCACCGGGACAAGACATACAAGAGCGAGCGGCCACAGAGAAGGAGCAGGGAACGCCAGCGTTGCTGCCGCGGGAGACACAGCAGCCAATCCCTTGAAAAGTCGTTTCCTAAAAGCCCCGCTCGATTCGGGCAGCAGCCTGCTGTAGCTTTTCTCGGAAGCCCTTTGTGACAGGGCTGTCATAACCATCTTCTGGAGTACTTCTCCAGTATGTACTCGCAAAAATTTTTATGCTCTCGGAGCAGAACTGCGGGGAGCCGGGCAAAATACTTACCGCCACGCCTCCGGACGGTTCGTTCCTCAAGCGAGGTTCGAGCTTCTTGGGTACACCTGGTTGGGATCGGTAACAACATTAACGAGAGCAGGCTTGCCGGCTTCGAAAGCTCGATCGATGGCCGGCCCAAGCTGTGAAGGATCGGTTACGAACTCGCCGTGTCCCCCGAGCGCCTCAACAACGAGATCATAGCGGCACTCTGCTTGTAAGTCGGCCGCCACATCGTAGCCATACAGCGCTCTCATAGGGTGCTTCTCGAGTCCCCAGATTCCGTTGTTGGAAAGGATCCCTACGACAGGTACGTCGAACCTGACCAGAGTGTCGTAGTCAATTCCCGAGAAGCCAAATGCCCCGTCCCCGAAAAGGATGACTACTTGCCGATCTGGGTGTACCAACTTCGCAGCCAGGCCGTACCCCGGTCCGGTTCCCAAACAGCCGTAAGGGCCGGGATCCATCCAGCATCCTGGCTCGAACACGTCGATGTAGCGCCCGGCAAAAGATACGAAGTCTCCTCCGTCGCATATGACTATTGCGTTCCGCTCAAGTCGTTTACGTAGTTCCCCGTATACACGACGGGCATCGATAGGTTTCGACTCCGAAGCCATCTCAGAGGCATCCTTTTCCCGTCTGGATTCCTCTTCTGCTTGCAGCCTTCCTATCCACTCGCTGCGATCACAGGGTCTGACTCCGGCAGCTATCTCCTCGAAAATCTCGCTGAGAGGACCGGCTGCGCTGGCCACTAGCTCGACATGGGACGCCAACATATCAGGGTGATCGGCGATGTGAACCACTCGAGCTCCGCCAAAGCGCCCGAAATTGAGGCGAAAATCAAGAGGCGTACCCGCCACCACTACCAGATCGGCTTCTTTTAGCGCTAGCGACCTGGATCTCGAAAAGCAAAGTGGGTGGTCGGCGGGGAGGCAGCCTCTCCCCATCCCGTTTAGAAACGTCGGGATTCTAGCTCTTTCGACCAGTGCCCGAAGCGCCTCCCATGCTCCGTCCCAGTACACATCCGACCCCCCTACGAGCACTGGGCGCTCTGCCCCTTCTAAAGCCTTCACCACACTCGAAGAATCACCTGCTGTCGCACGGGACAATCCTCGCAAAATCAAACTTTCGTCTAGATCTGCTTCCCCTGGAACGAAAAGAACGTCGAGTGGAAAATCGACGAAAGCCGGCCCCCTGTGAGGTGTCAAAGCTTCCGACACGCAAAAAGAAAGGAGCTTGGGAATCTCGGCCGTCGAGGTAGCAGTTGCCGCTGCTTTTGTCACTGACCTGACCACCGGTATGTGGTCGAACTCTTGTAAGCTTCCCTCACCCCATCTCGCTTGGGGGGCTCTTCCAGCGAGAACAACGAGGGGCGAACCATTGAAGTGAGCCGTGGTGATGGCGGATATGCCGTTGGTAACCCCGGGTCCAGCGGTAAGGGCTACAAATCCGGGTTTTCGGGTTAATTTGGAGTATCCCTCCGCTGCAAAAGCAGCCGTCTGCTCGTGGCGAGTGTCCACGATCTCGATTCCCCCGAGCTTTACGCACCCGTCATAGATGGGGAAGATGTGACCTCCTGAAAGAGTAAACAGGTATTCTGCCCCCCACCTCTTCATCACCTCAACTGCTAGCATGCCGCCGTGACCTTGTAAGCGCATTACGCTACTCCCTCATAATCTCGTCGCCTATCTTATGTGATCTTCGAACAGAGTCCTCGAGGTCCGTGGGGAAGGCATTGCTCCATAGCGCTTTCAATATTGCCGTTACAACCCTAGGATCGAACCCCGCGAGGCGCTCTGCTACTTCGAGAGCCCTCGAATGGACGCTGTTCGCCTCAACCACCTCGTTCACAACTTCTTCGAGCGCGAACGAAGCTGAATCGCCAGCAATCCGATAATCGGTTGCCAAGAGCATGTCGGTTCCCTGCCCCCGGCAGTGGCCGTTGACAGCAGCCACGATCGGTTTGAGGGGGCGGTCGACTTGTAGAGTTGCTTTCGGAGCCGCTTTCAGTCCGGCGAATTCTTCGTCGCTAATACGTTCCCCTCGAGCCACTCTCCTACCGGCTGGAATGGTTTTCTTTTGGTCCATCCCAGCACAAAAAGCATCTCCTGAGCCCGTAAGAACTGCCACCCGAATCTTGTCATCCTGTATTACGATCTGCCAGGCCTTTGCAAGTGCCAAAAGAGTCGGGGGTCCAGCGCGTTCTTAACCTCGGGCCTGGAAAGTGTCAGCACGGCAACTCGTCCGTCGGCGACAAGCTCGAAGTTCAAGGCCATTTGCGATCTCCGTCGGTCAACGTTGTCACAACACAGGCTACGAGAAACCGACCTAGCCCTGTATCCTTGTAAGTGTCGGGAAGCGACCGCACCAGTAGACCTCGACACGCTCAGCCTCAGAATTGTCTCGAGGTAGGTTGGACTACTCAGGAGTCGCCATGCGCTGGAAAATTGAAGACACCCCCGAGATGGCCGCATTCAGGCAAGAGTTTAAGGATTGGCTGGCGTCTGTTCTACCCAAGGGATGGATGGAATCTATCGACTCCGGCGACGACGACCGATTCGCCGAAATCCGAAAAAAGAGCTCGATCAATCCGTTCACCTGGATGAGAACGATTGGAGAAAGCGGGTACGCAGCACCTCTCTGGCCGAAAGAGTACGGGGGACTGTCGGGAGAAGCATGGATGCAGCGCATCGTGCGCGAAGAACTGTCCCACTACCGCCTACCGCTTTTCGGTCCCAATATTTTGGGAATCGGGCTGGCAGGCCCTACGATCATCGAGCACGGCACCGAAAAGCAAAAGGAGCGATACCTCAAGAAAATCCTCACAGGAGAAGAAATCTGGTGCCAGCTGTTCTCGGAACCTGGAGCCGGCTCTGACCTGGCCTCATTGTCCACGAGAGCAGTGCGTGACGGCGACGAGTGGGTAGTCAATGGTCAAAAGGTGTGGACTTCTATAGCTCAGTACGCTCACTTCGGAATGCTCCTGGCGCGTACCAACCCCGACGTACCCAAACACGAAGGACTCAGTTACTTCATCGTCGACATGAAATCTCCGGGGGTCGAGGTTCGGCCCCTCAAACAAATGACAGGCGGATCAGAGTTCAACGAGGTTTACTTCACCGACGTGCATATTCCTCACGAAAACCTAGTGGGCGGCGAGGGAAACGGGTGGGTGTGTGCTCGTACGACGCTCATGTGGGAACGGATAACACTATCGGGACTATCCCTTGACACCGCATCTCTGGTCGGCGGAACTCGCAAAGACCCGTGGGAAGCGTTTCTTGACGCAATTCCAGATCGGAAAGATCCTCTCGTCCGCCAGCACCTCGCAAAAATCTTTTCGGAGCAAGAGATAAAAGAGGCAACCGCTTTTAGGGCGCAGCTCTCTCGGGCTGGTGGCAAGGAGGCAGGACCCGAGGGATCCTTTGCCAAGTTTTTCAACGCCGAGTTCAATCAGAGGAAGACGAACTTCGCGGTGACAGCGGCACGGATGGGCGGGGTGGCCTGGACTCCAGGTGACAAGGAGGCCGAAGCGCGTGCGCAAGCTTTTTTGCGGGCGCGAGCCAACACGATCGAGGGCGGCACGTCCGAGGTACTGAGAAATGTCGTGGGCGAGAGAGTTCTAGGTCTTCCAAGAGAACCAGAGGTCGACAAAGGAGTCCCTTGGAAAGACATCAAACGCTCGGGCTAGAGACGGTATTCGACGCCACGCACCCGCGCCCCCGGGTAGTAAAGCTGAAGAGCGGGGCCTGTTACTGGGATGTTACGCCCGACAACAGAGACTCCGAGCTAGCCCTTCTAGCAGTCCATGCACACCCCGACGATGAAGCGTCGAAGGGTGCGGCGACGCTGGCAAAATATGCCGATGAAGGAGTGCGCACTAGCGTTGTTACGTGTACGGGCGGGGAGCGGGGAGATATTCTCAATAAGCGGCTCGACAAGCAAGAGCTGGCTGCCCATATCGCAAAAATACGTGCCAGAGAGATGGAGGAGTCCGCACGCGTCTTGAACCTCGCCCGGCACTATTGGCTGGGATTCGAGGACTCAGGCTTCCCCGCTGGTGATGCCAAGCTACCCGACGGATGTTTTGCAAACGTACCTTTAGAAGTACCGACGCGCCGCCTCGTAGAGATCCTAAGAAAAGAGCGGCCTCAAGTCGTTATCACCTACGACGAACTCGGCGGATATCCTCATCCAGACCACATACGTACTCACGAGGTGACTATGCGCGCCTTGTCGGCGGCGGCTGATCCGAAGTACGAGCCGGATCTAGGCCCTCCGCATACAACGACAAAGGTTTACTACCACGCATCTTTTGGGAAAGAGCGATTGGAGAAACTCCACCTGGCTCTGGTATCGCTTGGAGTGGAGTCTCCGCTCGACCAGATACTAGCATCGAGAAGAGGCGTCCCGGAGAAGCCGATCACCACAAAAATTCCGATTGTTGCCTGGCTTCCCCAGAGACGCAAAGCACTTCTCGCCCACCGAAGCCAGATCGACCCCGACAGCTTCTTCCTGAAGATCCCAGACGAACTACTCGCCGAAGTACTACCCACAGACGACTACTACCTCGTTACATCGACAGTCGAAACTGACATTCCCGAAGTCGATTTATTCGCAGGGATCCGGTGATGGTGAGTCCGGCCGTTGACAGTTTGGATTCCATGCCAGAAGAGGATTCTTCCGAAAACCGTAATTCATCATCACGCCTGAGATCCGCTCCCGACCTTTCCGTCGCTATTCTTACGCCCAAGAGCTTTTTGCAGATTATCGGGGTGGTTCTTGCTACCCTAGCCATCCTATGGCTCATCGAGCGCCTTGAAGAGCTACTAGTAATCTTCGTGGTATCGCTGTTTTTTTCTTTTGCCCTTGAACCCGCAGTAAATTTTCTCGCTCGCAGCGGAATGAGGAGGGGGCTGGCCACAGGTCTCATCTTCTTAGGAGTGGCACTGCTAGCTGGAGTTTTCATTTCCGCGATCGTCCCGGCCGTAATAGGTCAAGTGTCGCAGTTTATCCAGTCAGCTCCACAGATTTTGGAATCGGCGGCTCACTGGGCGCAAAGGGTTCCGGGTGCATCCCGATTGATAGCAGTAGATCCTTCCACGCACAGCATTCAGATTCAGCAAAGCTTGCGAGATTGGCTGCTAGGCCAGGCTGGCGACGTGCTTTCCGCCGGAACCCTAGCACTAGGAATCCTCTTCAAACTGATGATGGTCTTTTTTTTCACTTTCTACCTCGTCGCCGATGGACCTCGCTTCAGAAGACGCATTTGCTCTCTACTCCCCCCAGACCGCCAGCGTGTTCTCCTGCACGTATGGGAGATCTCAATCCAGAGGACAGGAAGTTTCATTTACACCAAGCTACTTTTGGGAACGATCTCCGCTGCGGCTCATACCATCTTTTACTTCGTCATAGGCGTACCCTATCCGCTGGCAATGGGGATATGGATGGGATTCGTTTCGCAGTTCATCCCCGTCATTGGAACTTACCTCGCAGTTGCTATTCCTCTGGTCGTCGCGTCCCTTGCGAACCCTCCCCTGGGGCTATGGGTCCTAGGTTTCGCTTTCGTTTTCCAGCAAATAGAGAATTACTTCGTGAGCCCCAAACTTTCAGAGAAGACAATGGATATCCACCCTGCTGTAGCGTTCGGGGCAGCTGTAGCCGGGGGGTATCTCTTAGGCGCAACGGGCGCGCTCCTGGGAATTCCCGTGGCCGCGATCATTCAGGCAATCGCTTCTTCGTACCTCCACCGCAAAGAACCGATTGCATCTCCCCTCCTAGCGAGCGATGAGGATCGGGCGATCGAAGACACTGACATTCAGGACTGAGTCGCTGTGGATTCGCGGCGCATCGAAACGTTTGCTAGTCGCACGCCCCAGTTGCGCCGAGGAAGAGGACGGCCGAAGATATCCGTGTCCAAAGGTCTTCGCATCGCCATCGTGTCCACTGGTGTGCTGGCTTCAGCTGTTTTTATCACTGTAGGTATAACGGGGTTGCGCAATCGCCAGATCGGTGCGGAAACCGTGACTTCGTCTCCGACAGCTCCTGCTCGCTCCGATAGCACAGAGATTGCGGGAAAGCTTTTGGAGCCTGTCGAGATCGCTAACGGATTTGCCTCGGTCGAGGCAGGGCCCCAGGGACTGGACGAGCTGACCAAGCGGCTGGGGGAACCAGAGGCCGAATTCGAGAGATCCCGCCTTCGAAATGCTGGGTTTCTACGCGCTGCGGTGACGATTGCTTATAAGCCCGCTGTATCACCCCCTCCGCTAACCGACACTGCGGTAACAGTCGAGATACTCGAGTTCGCTTCCGTGGACGGTGCTATGGCACAGCTTTCCCACGATGCCAGCGGCGGATTGGTTAAGGGCTTTGGTATCTCGGAGCCATACGAAAAGATCGAGGGTTACGCACCCGCTAGCCTCCGGGGGAGCGGGCCGCCAGGTGTTCTCGTCCGAAAATCTATTTCGGCAACTGCAGACAGTGAGACCCCGATAGCGCCGACACCTGAGCGCTCTAGGCACGTGGTAGCGGCAGCCGTTGTACGGGGTTCATGGGAGATCGTGGTTGAGCTTCGGTCCCCCAATCCGCCACCGCTTCAGGAGCTCGAGAGGATTCTAGCCCTGCAAGTATCGAAGCTGGGGCTGTAGACTCATCTTCGATCTCACGCATGCACAGTTCCTTGATAGAGGAACGGCCTATCAAATAAGGCCTGCCGCGCCGGCGGGCGAAGTATTTGTCTTGGAAGGTGTAACTGGTCCGGCTTTTTTGAGTGGCAGCAGGAGAAGGAGTTCCTATGAGTACCATAGCGATAACGGGTGTATCCGGATACATAGCCCAGCGCCTCGTTCAGCGTCTGGAGGCGGACAGCGACATCGAGCGGATCGTCGGAATCGACGTTGCAGAACCGAAGTTTCGCTTCCAGAAACTCGACTTCTACCGGCTCGATATTCGGGACCCTCACATAGCTCAGGTCTTTTCGGGCACAGACGCCGTCGTACACCTTGCCTTTGTTTTAAATCCGATGCAGGACGAGCAGTTGATGCGAGACATCAACGTAGAGGGGACGCGAAACGTTTTGAACGCTGTCGAGAAATCCGGTAGCAGAAAGCTCGTGTACACCAGCTCAATGGTGGCCTATGGAGCCCGCCCCGACAATGACTATCCCTTAACCGAGGAAAGTCCCCTTCGGGCCAATACCGACTTCAGCTACGCCGAGCACAAGCTAGAAGTAGAGCTACTCTTGCAAAAGTGGAAAGCGGATCACCCCGATGTGACGGTAACTATCTTTCGATTCGCGATCGTCTTCGGACGGCATGTCCAAAACTTCATCTCTCGCACCCTTGAGTCACCCCGCATCTTTGCCGTAAGGGGATACAGACCGCCCCTTCAATTCCTGCACGAGGAAGACGCCGCGGAGTCCCTGTACTTCGCATTGACGCACGACCTCGATGGCGCCTACAACGTATGCCCGGACGACGAGATTTCCTTTGAAGAGATACTGGAAATTGCGGGCAAAAAAACCATCGAGCTTCCTCAATCTGTGATGTTCTCGTTGGCCAAACTGGGGTGGAACGCCGGACTTCTCGAAGCCCCTCCAGGTGAGATCAACTACCTGATGTATCCAGCGATTATGTCCAACCGCAAAATCGTCGAGGCCGGCTTTCAGTTCAAGCACTCGAGCAGGGATGCCCTCGCCGATGCCTTGGATGCCAACCGCGGGTGGGTAACCATCGGAAGGTGGAGAATGCCCGAAAACGTGTACCGGTCGAGAGTAAACGCCGTGAAATCCGTCGGGCTGGCAATTGCGGGCGGTTACCTACTTCGCCGGCTTGCAAAGCGCAGAGCATCCAAGCGTCTATGATGCCGAGGGGTGAGTACCAGCCGATCTGCCAGGTCCGGAAGGTCCTCCCCCGGCGCTTTCGCCGTCTCGCAGCACCGGCAGTCTGACTACATATCGCCTGCCCTCCTCGGTGGGCACTTGGGTGACCTTACCGCCCACCTCTTCCACAAGGGCTCTGGCGATTGGAAGTCCAATCCGCCTGCTCCCAGCCGGATGTGCTCGTCTGGCCAAGCTTTCGACTGGAAAAACTCCCGATTTGTCTTCCACAACAATCTCGACCCATTTTCCCTCTGGCAAGCTCGAGACCGCTATCGGCGTGCCGGGCGGCGAAGACCTCCATGCATCGATAAGAAGATTGGCAAGAATACGCTCGAGAGTTTTCGAATCTAAGTCGACCAACGAGCGAGATCCTGGCCTCACGTCGATTCGCGCCCCGGGCAAAGATGGTAGAAGCTTGGCGGCCCTGGCCACAATTGAGTCGACCTCTGCGGGCCATATGGGTCGCGAATCTTCCTCAGCCTGCGATTCGGAAATCACTGTCTGAGGGCGTGAGTGAAGCCGTAGCGACTTGAGGTCAAAGCCGTACGCAGCAGAAACGATTTTACTTGCGTTCGACACCGCCTCCCGTTGATCGGCACCGGGATTCTGAGCAGCTTCCCTGGATATTGCCCCGAAAGAGCGGATGAATTCAAAAGGGTCTGCTTTTCCTTCAAGAGTGGCTTCGATCGCCTCGGCAACCTCCAGCTCCGACGCTGCCGATCTAGAGAGGGCCCGGGCCACCGTGATCACAGCTTTGGTTACGGCCCTTGGAAACCTGTCGTAAGCGGAGATAACCCCGTAAACACCATCACCGGTCGGTACCAGAGGAAAACCTATATATGCCCTAACGCCTGTCGCCCCTCCCTTCTCTCGGAAGTGAGAGTCGGCCAAAGTATCCGGCACTACTATGTACGACCTGAGGGCGACCACGTCTTCCTCAAAGGAGCCTGTCAATTCCCGTACTTGGCCTAGCTCTGGAATCCCAAATGAAGAGCTATCCTGTCCAGAACGGGCCACAGCTTCCACCCTGAGCGCTGCGCCAGCGACCTCCGAGACCAACTTGTACACTGCCACGGTCGCGAATTGGCTCGCCACTAGGAAAGCCTGCAGCAGGTCGAAAGTGGCTACCCTCGCTGCATCCAGCCGCTGCTCCAAAAAGTTGTCGAGACCCATTGCGCGTCCCCAGTTTGCGGCCTCGCCGGGCTATTGCACCGACGCAATCCCCATTCGTTCAGCGGTATTAATACTCGTAGAATCCCTCGCCCGACTTTCGCCCCAGCTTGCCAGCGGCGACGAGCCTCTTGAGAAGCGGGGCGGGTGCATAGTTGGGGTCTCTGAACTCCTCGTAGAGAGCCTCAATTATTGACAGCGAGGTGTCCAAACCTACCAGATCGAGAAGGGCGAAAGGCCCCATCGGGAACCCGCATCCTGCCATCATCGCCTGGTCGATATCATCTCGCGTGGCAACTGCCGACTCCAAAAGCTTCACAGCATTGTTGAGGTACGGAAAGAGAAGCGCGTTGACGATGAATCCTGCTTGGTCCTTCACGACTACTGGCTTTTTGCCCAGCGACTCCACGAATTCCCGAGCAATTTCGACCGTCTCCTCGGAGGTTGTGATCGCTTTTACCACCTCGACCAACTGCATTACAGGAGCTGGATTGAAGAAATGAATTCCCAACACTTTGTCGGCACGACTGGTTTGCGCTGCCATCTCGACAACCGGGAGCGTGGAGGTGTTGGTGGCCAACAGGCACTCCTCCTTACAAATATCGTCCAGGTGATTGAACAAGTCCTTTTTTGTAGCCAGGTCTTCTACGACGGTTTCTATAACCAAGTCACAGTCGGACAAATCCTTCAGGTCAGAGGTGGTCCGAATGCGGGAGAGCGTGGCGTCCTTGGTGGCCTCGTCGATTTTGGCTTTTTCCACCAGTCTGCTGAGATTCTTGTCGATGGAGCTAACAGTAGCCTCAGCCCGCTCACGAGTTCTTGAGCGAAGAACCACCTCTAAACCGGCTTGAGCGCACACCTGAGTGATACCCGAGCCCATGATCCCCGAACCCACAACACCGACCTTGGCTATCTTCATATCCAACCTCCTGCTAATTATGCGGTAGGGTCGTGCACTCGAACGAGCACGGGGCCGCATGGGTTTTCGTGTTAATCGAACCCAGCAGTCGCCCGCCTCGACGAACGGTACGATAAAGACTAACCCGCGTTTTCCAGCCCCTGCACTTGCCAGCGGCAATCTGAACGCTCTCAAGTGGCCGCAGTCTTTTCTGTTAGGAGCAATTACTCCCTAAAAATCTCGCTGCCTGATTGCTCTACCTGCGCTCGGGACCCTCGGGGGGCAGAGGAAGAGACAATTCAGGAGGAATAGGGACCCTTATGGGAGCAAGTCCGTCTACTACCTCGAACAGCTCCTCAACCGAGATGCCCTCGTCCGCATGGGCCGTAACCCATGATCTCTGGGTCTTTTTAATCGCCACCCGTCCCGTGGGATCGCTTCCGAAGAAAATCCGAGACCCAAAAGGTGTATCGGTGAGAGAAACACTTCCACTATTTAGGGACTTAGTGGATGGAGCTGGGCCTGATTGCGCGGCGATAGAAGTTGACGGCTCGCAGCCTGAGGGGACTTCTATCAGTTTGAGATGGCCCGAGCGGCCTCTTCCTGTATATGAAATAGTTAGCGGCTCGCACCTATTAGCATCGGGTCTCCGCTCAAGGCCAGTGAACTCGAGGCCAGCTGGGGGATTGGAAGGAACTAGTACCTCGAAACCGGCTCTTGCAATCGTTGTCTGACCGTCCGGAGACACAAAAGTTGTGTCGACAGGGATCTTGAACTCACCAACTGGATCAAATCCCCAAAACTCTGCAGAAGACTCCACCCTAACCCTGAATTTTGTTCCCGAGACACCCAGAGTGACCTCGACCCTTCGCAGCCTATTGTCGATTTGGTCGACATAAACTCGAGCAGTAAGCGAGTAAGTCGCCACTGTTTCTTGGACGGCCGTCACTTCGTCCGGATGTTTTCTCCCGTTCACGAACAACCAAACCGCTTCGGGAAGCGGAAGGCGCTGCAAGCCGTCGAGCGCGGTCGGAGAGGGGCTCGGCGAACCAGGAGAGGGAAGCGTCGGAGACTGTGAAACCGAAGGGGGCTTTCGGACTTTTTCTACGGCCTCCTTGGGAGGCAAGGCCCTTTTTCCGCTTACAGACAGAGTATAAACGTCTACCGGATGGCCTCTTACCTCGGCCTGACCAGCCAGCTCCGGATCCTTAAAAAGCGACAGTAAAGAGCGAAGGCGATCAAAGACGGTGTCAGGAGAGCCCAGAGGAGGCAAGGCATGTGCCAGAGCTCCGAAGGGGTCCATGAGACCGGATCGCCCGGAGAACCACAAGGGCTGTCCGGGCGCTCTGACAGCACCCGGTACTTCTTCCAACGAGAGCCACGTTTCCGCTTCGCCAGAGTTGGGTAAAACATTTTGTCCAGAGAGAATGGCATCGATTCCCTCGGTGGCTCTCCACACCGCAGGCCTCTTGCGTAAAGTCATTCTGTAACCCTTGCCTGCGCGCGAAGAGCCCTCTGCGACGTACTCTGCTAAGGGAAGTAGGCGATCGGCGGCATCCTCGCTAGCAGCGTCTAGAACGAGAATCCCGCTAGACCAGAACTGGAACATCTCTCCGCCGGATGCACTCTTCTCCACCGCCGAGAAGAGGTCTTTGCGAGGCGGCGGGGGACTTCCTACACAGCCCTGGGCCAGCACAGCGAAAAGCAGAATCGCAGCAGCCGCCTGCTTGCTATGCCTGCGGCGCTTGTTGTTGGGGAACACCCGAGTTCTCCGACGAAGGCTGCGACGGAGGGTCTTCTTGTATCGTCACCCACTCAATGTATAAATCACGGGCAGGCTGACCGTCGCCGTTGGCAGCAGGCGTCCCAACCGAAAAAGCTTGGTCTAGGTACTCCATGCCCTCGATCACCTTGCCAAAGACCGTGTAATTGGGAGGTATTCCAACCGAGTCTTGTATTACAAAGAAGAACTGACTGCCATTTGTGTCAGGCCCGGAGTTTGCCATAGCCAGCATGCCTCTCCTGTAGCCCTCTCGTTTAGCTACCTCCAGCTCGTCACGAAATCCGGTGCCATAGGGATTCCCGGTTCCGTCATTTTTCAGCCCATCTCCGCCTTGAAGGATCTTCATGGAGGGCGTGTTGACTAAGCGGATAAACCTGGATCCTGTGTAGTGGCCCTCGCACGACAAAAAGACGAAGCTGTTGGCCGCCCAGGGAGCCTCCTTGGCAAGCAGCTCGACCTTGACGACACCAAAGGTGTAAATGTTGATCGAGGCTATGTATCGCCTCTGAGGATCGATCATAGGAGGGGGAGGACCGGGGTATTCGCGGGGAGGGTTTGTTACCTCCGGGACGGGGCACATCTTGCCGGGACCAGGGGTAAACGTAGCCGGCTCTGGAGCTAGCTCCGCCTTGCTCTCCTTTTTGCTGGAACGGCCAGCAATCATAGCGCCCAAAACTACGCTGCCAGCGACAGCTATACCGACAACTACGAGCGCAATTGTCTGTCGTCGCCGTAGCTGCGCTTTTTTACGGGCTTCTTCGGCTTGTCGACGTCGGGTCTTTTTTCTTTGAGTCTTGGAACGATTCGTCATGCTATTGGCTGTATAGGGAGACGCTCATTATCGCCTACGTTGGAGAAGCATGCACACGTTCACCCTAAGACGTAGCTTGGGCTGGGACAAGTTGGCGCGGCATGAGAACTCGATTTTCGCAAGATACCACTGGGCTTGTGTACTAGGGAGGCAAGATTAACCCGCCATCGGCGCTCAGCACAGTCATGGCTGTACGATTACAAGGTGCCGGCGAAAATAGGGACGGTGGGGGGCATGGCTGACACAATATCGAAGGCGATTGGTCGCCGTCTGAGAGCTATTAGACGGCAAAAAGGGCTGTCGCTACAGGATGTAGAGAGGCAGAGTGGCGGTCGTTGGAACCCCTCAACACTCGGGGCTTATGAGCGCGGCTTCAGAAAGCTCACGGTTGAGCGCTTGCGCGACCTTGCCGAGTTCTACGGCGTTCCCCTATCGCTGTTGTTGGGTTCTCTGCCCCATCCGGACAGACCAGTATCGGTATCGCGGGTAGTACTCGACATCACAAAGCTAGAGGAAGCGGGGCTTGAGCTGGCCCCCTTCAAGAGGATGGTAAGGGCACTTCTGGCCGAGCGTCGCGAGGAGGCCTCTACGCTCGTGGCTATCAGACGTTCAGACATTAGAAACGCAGCCTTAATGTACGGAGAAACGGAGGAACAGTTACTGGCTCGGCTAAAGGCCCGAGGGATTCTCGTCGACCTTGACCGCACCTCGGTGGAGAGGGAGGCCCAGAGCAGTTAGTACACTCGATCTCGAAAACAATTTTGAGTGAACACATCGCGCCAGTGAGATCAATACGTGTCAAAAAGTTCGGGGGATCTTCCCTCGGCGGACCAGAACGGATACGAGAAGTGGCCGGCATTGTTGCCTCGAGTGTGCGCGCAGGAGACAAGGTTTGCGTGGTTGTCTCCGCAATGGGCGATACCACCGACGAGTTGTTGGATCTCGCACGGTCCATCAATCCCCGGCCTCCCGAGAGAGAACTGGACATGCTCTTGACCAGCGGCGAGAGAATTGCTGGCGCCCTTTTATGTATGGCCCTGGACACTTTAGGAATAAAGGCTAGAAGTTATACCGGCTCGCAGGCTGGAATAATCACAGACCGCTCCCACGGAAGAGCCAAGATCGTAGACATAAAACCTACTAGGGTAATAGAAGCAATTGATCGAGGAGAGGTCGCCGTAGTAGCGGGCTACCAGGGAGTTGCAACTGACACCAAAGACGTGACTACGCTGGGTCGGGGAGGCTCCGACACGACAGCAGTTGCTTTGGCCGCAGCTCTCGGATCGGACGTGTGCGAGATATACACGGACGTCGAGGGAGTTTTTACCGCCGATCCAAGGATCGTACCGGACGCGACTAAACTGTCGGTGCTGACTTACGACGAAATGCTAGAGATGGCATCATCTGGCGCCAAAGTCCTTATGGCTAGGTGCGTAGAGTACGCAAAGAATCGCTCCGTGAAGATCCATGTAAGATCGAGCTTCGATCATTCTCCTGGCACTTGGATCGTTGCAGAAGAGGAGTCGATGGAACGGGCGATAGTATCGGGCATTGCCCACGATATTTCCGAAGCAAAAGTTACTTTGGTCGGAGTTCCAGACAGGCCGGGTATAGCGGCCACACTTTTTCGTGCTCTAGCAGATGAAAACCTAAACGTCGATATGATCGTGCAGAACGTGTCGGCAGAGGGAAAGACCGACATCTCATTCACTGTATCCCGTGACGATGCCAACCGCGCAGCGGAGGTAGTAGAGCGAGTGGCTCACGCTATTGGTGCCGCCGGATACGACGTCGATCAAGGAATCGGCAAAGTCAGCTTGGTAGGAGCAGGAATGCGCTCGCACCCCGGGGTCGCTGCGCAGATGTTCGAAGTTTTGGCGAAGGCAGGAATCAACATAGAGATGATCTCGACTTCTCCGATTCGTATTAGCTGTGTAATGAGGGAAGATGCAGTTGCCAACGCGGTCCGCGAGCTTCACAACGCTTTCCACCTCGAACTGGCCGAGTCCGAAGACCGACTACGAATTGCACAAGAACTGAACGAGCGCTATGACGAATAAATCCAACAAAACCAACACAGTGGGCCCAGAGTCCGACGATGACGAGCTCGCTCTCGCAAAAGCCACAGGGGTGCTGGCCGAAGGGGCGAGCGAGTCATGGGCAGGAGCGGCAGAAGCTGCATTTCAGGATACCAATTCCTCAGGTGCTAAGCCTCGCCCGACCGCACTGTTCGAGCAGAGGTCGAGATGGCAACAACGGCTGTCACCATCACGCGATTTGTCAGTAGCCGTAGTCGGGGCAACTGGACTCGTAGGCCAGGAAATGCTGCGAATTCTCGAGGAACGGGCTTTTCCGATACAAGAACTTCGACTATTTGCGTCCGAGAAGTCTAAGGGGAAGCCTGTCCAGTTCCGCGGAGAAACTCATGTCGTCGATGTTGTCGAGGACGGGTGCTTTGAGGGAGTCGACCTCGTACTAATGGAAGTGGAAAGCAACCTCTCGAAGGAACTGGCACCAGTAGCAGTCAAAGAGGGGGCAACTGTGATCGACAACTCGTCGGCATGGAGACTCAAAGCGGGTGTTCCCCTCGTCGTCTCGGAAGTAAACCCAGAAGACCTCGAATTTCATGAAGGCATAGTAGCTAACCCCAATTGCACGACAATGATCCTCATGCCGGTGCTGGCACCTCTGCACAGGCGCTTTGGGGCCAAGCGCCTCGTCGTCACCACCCTCCAATCGGTGTCAGGCACTGGCCAGAATGGGGTAACGGAGCTCGAAAAACAAGCGCAGCAATCGATGATTCGCCCCAGCGCCCTGCGAAAAGCTGGTCGGGATGGCGCAACTCCTGAGCCTTCCGTCTATCCCAAACCCATAGCGTTCAACGTCTTTCCACAGTGCGATGATTTCGTAGACACTGTGACTACAAAGGAAGAGGCGAAGCTAAAAGACGAGAGTCGCAAGATCCTATCGCACCCAAAGCTACAGGTGATGGCTACGTGTGTTCGTGTTCCAGTTTTGGTAGGACACAGCCTGTCGGTGGTAGCCGAGTTCGAATCTTTTGCCCATGTCGAAGAAGTCCTCGACATTCTTGCCGATGCCCCCGGTGTAGAGCTTGTGACCGGGCATGACTACCCTACCCCCCTAGAGGTCGCAGGCCTGGACGGCTGCTGGGTAGGTCGAGTACGCCCGGACCCGACGACGAAGGGGGCCATAGCTTTTTGGGTAGTAGGTGACAACTTGCGCAAGGGAGCTGCCCTCAACTGCGTAGAGCTAGCCGAGATACTTTTAGACCAAGGATGGCTGGAGCCGCGTAGCAAAAGGAAGTGATGCACGAATCATGCGCTGTCCAAAGTGTGCTGCAGAGGTTCCAGAATCCGATTATGTGTGTGGTGCCTGTGGTGCGTACGCCCGCTCGACATCGGAGGACGAGCCTTTAGTAGAGTCGTCGCGCCTCGCCGATAGCGAGGTCTCTTTTGGACACGGCCTGGATCCAAATTCCGCTTCCATTGAGTCGCTGCTCGCTTTACGTGTGCGCAAGTCTGCCAGGCGGTGGGCGCGCTGGAGCATGGTCCTGGCGGCCTTAGCCCTCCTCTTTCCCGTTCTGTTCGGACCCATGGGCTTGGCGTCCGGATACGTTGCATGGCGTTTGGGCGAGCGCAGACTGGGTACGCTGGGCGCTGCGCTTTCCGCTATAGGGATGGTCGCAGGGGTAGTGCTGGCCACAGTAGCACTTTCCGTCCGAGGCTGGGAGTGAACGTCAATGGCCAACGCAGTAAGGGAAGCCACCGTGTCGGTATCTTCCTGCCGATTCGGAGTCTTTGTTTAGACTGACCGGACATTGTGGGCCTTCCAAGCGCGTTATCGCACCCGACTCCGAGACTTGTGGCCCTCACTGCTCTTTTCGCTCCGAGACTGTGGCCCATCCTCAAGGATCGACTATGCGACACCTTTGAAGCGAGAGCATTCGAGTGGGACTCGATAGTAGGCTTGTTCTTTTCCAAACCATTCGATCTTGGGAATGGACATAGCCGAAGGGATGCTGCGCGTCGCCGCATCCAAGCCGGAGCTGAAAGTCCCGCGCTATTCGTTTCGTTTGGTCCCAGGGCGAAAAACCCCTATCTGGATTGCACTGCGCTTGATCGAGGTTGCATGTAGATGGAAGGGGGCCACGAGATTTCGCAGAGGAAGAGGTGGTGGAGGCGAGTGGCTACTCGCCAGCGGCTTCCGGTCTTTCAGCCGGCTAAAGCGAGGTACTCCATGACCGACTTTTCCACTCCTTCTGCCAGGATGTGGACATCGCTCAAGGCTTCGGCATCCGCGTTGAGCCCAAAATAGACTCCCCCGTTGTAGCTCGTGACCCCAACAGATAAGGCGCTGTTCTCCGTTATCGGAACCACCGGGTATGCTTCCACTAGCTTGGCGCCTAGCACATATAGCGGAACTTGCGGCCCTGGCACATTCGAAACTGTCAAGTTGAAAAACCTCTGCCGCCCCATGAGTCGAGCCGCCATAGCGTGAAGCGTCGGCGGCGCCCAGCTGGAGAGCTCCACTAAAAACTCGGCACCCACTGCTTGATGCATCTCCTTGAGATCCTTGGTCGACTCTGTAATAAGGCGGTAGCGCTCTAAAGGGTCTTCTATCCCCAAGGGAAGAGCCACCATCATCCCCGAGACCCTATTGCCCAAGGCTAGAAACTCGTCAGCAGATCGAACACTTACCGGCACGAGAGCTCTCAGAAAAGTGTCCGGTTCTAGCTCTTCCCCCCTAACCTCCCAAAAGTGCCTGAGTCCACCTGTGGTCACAGAGAGAATGACATCGTTGACGGTTCCCCCGAGCGTGTTCTTGATCGTTTTAAGATCAGAGAGACTAAGTCTCACGCCGACAAACTTACGGTGCGGGCTGATTGCTTTGTTGATGGGGGACGGAGGAGCAATAAGTCCACCTTTTGACGACATCAAAGAGCCTATGCCCGTCGCTCGCTCGTGAATCGCATTGGCAATCTCTCTCGGTGCCTTCAATGCTGAAGACAAGGTCTGAAGTGCCTTCTTCGGACTGCGCGCCCTCTCCAGAGCGAACTCCGTCACCCGCTCTGCCAAGCTTCTCCCCGACCGTGGCTCCCACGGCTCGGGATCGCCAACCGTAGCGTTGGGCGTGAAATCCAGCATCACGGTGCCGATATCGACAGCAGATATCCCGTCCACTAGCGCATGGTGGGTCTTTTGGACTATCGCTCCCCTACCGTTTTGTAGGCCCTCTACCAAGTACATCTCCCATAGCGGGCGCCGACGGTCCAGAGGTCTGCTCATGATGTGGCCGACCAGGTTAAAGAGTTGAGACTCCCGGCCGGGGCTGGGGAGCGCGACACGCCGGATGTGATAACGAAGGTCGAAACGTTCGTCATCCACCCACTCCGGTGGCACTATCCCCATCGGCGCGAACGAGACCTTCTGCCTGAAGCGAGGCACCAAATGAATGCGGGATGCCACCAGCTCCACTACGCGCTCGTAGATGTCTTCAAATGGAACTCCTTCCTCCAGTAGGCCGCCCTCGAAAATGGCCAGAGAGCCGATGTGCATGTGGGCAGTGGATGTCTCAAATGCAAGAAAGGCGGCGTCAAGCGCCTGGAGTCTGTCACTCATTCCGTTCCCGCCTCCTGCGGGCCTCTGGATCGTCCGCGCAACTCAATCCCATCTGAACGCGATGATAGCCTTAGGCGGCAGCTTCATGTACCTACTTCGCTCCTTCGATTCACCTGATCGCAGTTGTGACCGATTTAACGGTTAGAAATTTTCGAGCTAGCGGGCATTGAAAAGAGAACGAAGAAAGATTGGCGCTTTTTATAACTCCGACCCTTCGCTTCGTCGATGTTCACGGGGATCGACATGTTTCTTTTTGGGAACAAACAGTGAAATTCGCCTGTATTCCAAGGTGTGAAGGTAGGCTGTATGAGTTGGTAGCAGCTCTCACGCTCCTATAAATCGTTGAGTAAATCGGCGAATGCCGGGAGATGACCATCCACTACTAGGAGGCTGGAGCGTTTGGTAACCGCAGGTGCACGTTTACCTAGATCTCCCAATGAGCGAGATATGGCTAGGGCCGAGTCGGTCTTGGCCGATATAGCCTTGGCAATCGATCCCGAGCGCATATCTTTCGAGACCTCAGTAAAGCTCGCTACCCCCGAAGCGTCGCTTTTAGTCAGGTTCGGACGCGGATCGGTAGAAGTAGACCGGTTCTGCGGGGAGAAAGTCGAGATATCTACCGTCGCTTCGGCGGACACATGGACCGAGATCCTCGAGGGTACAAGGAACGGGCTAGAGGCGGTCGCGGCCTCCGCTATGGCCGTACGGGGAAACTTGCACAGGGCAATGGAACTGGGATCCCTCATAGAACCTCGCTCGCCTTGCGAATGGCACTATGAAGTAGGAAGGACGCAAGCTGGGAAGGTATCTATTGCTCGCATCAAATCCATTGATTCTGCGAAGACAAGTTATCCGACAAGAAAAAGTAGGAACCGCACGTCGCCGGTGATATTTCTTCATGGA